>NZ_JBHWGD010000032.1:89702-92640 GCF_042733235.1 Kitasatospora sp. NPDC059722 | reverse complement strand
GAGCCGCCTTCCAGCGGGCCCTCCGGGCGCTTCGTTCTTTCGTGTTTCCAGCTTATCAGATGTTTTCCGCTCCGTTTTCCGGGGCTTCGTCATCCAACTCGCCGGTGTCTTCCGGGACTTGACGTCCCGTCCGACGTTTCAAACTCTAGCCGATCCCCGCTCCGAAAAGCGAATCCAGCCGAAGTCCGACCGCAATCCAATTAAACGCGCACGCGGAATACGCACCGAGCCGCGACAAGACGCGACCCAGCCCGGACCGGGAAGTGGTGTTTCAGAGGATTGGCCGCCCCGGGACCGTCCGCGCCGTACGCGTGGGTGTCGCCGAACAGGGAGGCCTTCCAGCCGCCGAAGGAGTAGTAGGCGACCGGGACCGGGATCGGCACGTTGATCCCGACCATGCCGACCTCGACCTCGTACTGGAAGCGCCGGGCCGCGCCGCCGTCGTTGGTGAAGATGGCAGTGCCGTTGCCGTAGGGGTTGGCGTTGATCAGGGCGACGCCCTCCTCGTAGGAGGAGACGCGGACGACGGAGAGGATCGGGCCGAAGATCTCGTCGTTGTAGACGGACATGCCGGGCTGCACGCGGTCGAACAGCGTGGGGCCGAGCCAGAAGCCGTCCGCCGTCGGGGCGCCGTTCTCGTCCTCGGCGGTGATCGGGTGCTTCCGGCCGTCCACGGTGAGCTCGGCGCCGTCGGCCAGGCCGGACTCGACGTAGGAGGTGACCTTGTCCCGGTGGACGCCGGTGACCAGCGGGCCCATCTCGGAGTCGCCGTTGCAGCCGGGGCCGACCTTCAGCCCGGCCATCCGCTGCTTGATCTTGTCGACCAGCTCGTCGCCGACCGGGTCGACCGCGACCAGCACGGACACGGCCATGCAGCGCTCGCCGGCCGCGCCGAAGCCCGCGTTGACGGCCGCGTCGGCGGCGAGGTCGAGGTCGGCGTCCGGCAGCACCAGCATGTGGTTCTTGGCGCCGCCGAGGGCCTGCACGCGCTTGCCGTAGCGGGTGCCGGTCTCGTAGACGTAGCGGGCGATGGGGGTGGAGCCGACGAAGCTGACGGACTTGACGTCCGGGTGCTCCAGCAGGCGGTCGACGGCCACCTTGTCGCCGTGCACGACGTTGAAGACACCGTCCGGCAGCCCGGCCTCCTTCCACAGCCCGGCGAGGAAGTTCGCGGCGGACGGGTCCTTCTCGGAGGGCTTCACCACCACGGTGTTGCCGGCCGCGATGGCGAGCGGGAAGAACCACATCGGCACCATGGCCGGGAAGTTGAACGGCGAGATGATCGCGACCGGGCCGAGCGGCTGGCGGATCGAGTAGACGTCGATGCCGGTGGACGCCTGCTCCGTGTAGCCGCCCTTGAGCAGCTGCGGGATGCCGCACGCGTACTCGACGACCTCCAGGCCGCGGGCGATCTCGCCGAGCGCGTCGGAGTGGACCTTGCCGTGCTCGGACACGATGATCCGGGCCAGCTCGTCGCGGCGGGCGTTGAGCAGCTCGCGGAAGGCGAAGAGCACCGTGGTGCGCTTGGCGATCGAGGCGGTGCGCCAGTCGGCGAAGGCCGAGGCCGCGGCGGCCACGGCCTGGTCGACCTCGGCGATCCCGGCGAAGTCGACCTGGCCGGTGACCTGGCCGGTGGCCGGGTCGAAGAGGTCGCCGCGGCGGGGGGCCGCGCCGGCGGTGGCGACGGGCTCGCCGCCGATCCAGTGGGTGATGTGCTTGCTCAAGGTCCGTCTGCCTCCGAAGTCCCGGGCGGCATCCTGCCGCCGGTCCCTTGTCTGGCGCCGCCCGCGAGTGGGCCGGGCGACGGGAATCACGGGGCTACCGCGCTCGTCACCCAGTCTGGTCGCCACCGGGCCCGGCCTCAACGAACAGGCTGACGGGGATCCGGGATTCAGCCTTACAGGTCGTCCGGTCGCTCGGCCGGACGGGGGAACCCGGCCCGGCGCACCGGACGGGGGGCCGGTGTGCCGGGCCGCTCAGCCCTCGTCGTCGGGCAGGTCGTCCAGATCCGCCGTGTCGACCAGCTCCGGGTCCTCCAGGTACGGGTCGTGCAGCCCGTCCGCCGCCTCCTGCGTCTCCAGCAGGTCCAGCCGCAGGTCCTGCGCCCACTCCAGCGCCCACCGCTTCAGCCCGGCCACCGCGTCCGCGGCGAAGCCCCGGGCGCGGAACCGGCCGTCCGCCGCCTCGGCCAGCGTCTCCAGCCGCTCGGCGAGCGCCGTCGGCTGGAAGTCGTTGTCCAACGCGCTTGCCAGCGCCACGAGTTCACCGGTCCGGTAGTTGGCGGTGAGCGCGTGGACGTCGATCAGGTCGCGCGGCATGCCCCGGTCGACGAGCAGCGCGGTGGTCAGCGCCGCCGCGTCCTCCAGAGCCACGACCGGCAGGACCACCGGCGCCGGCAGCTCCGCGGACGCGCCGGACTCCCCCGCCGCGCCGGGCCCGAGCACGAGCCGCACCGCCCGGTGCGCGAGCGGCTCCTTGCGCAGCTCGACCGAGTGGGTCCGCCCGCCGAGCCCGAGCCGGACGGCGAGCTGTTCGAGCCGCGGCGTGCCGGGCCGCTCGGTGGCCTCGCCGCCCGCCGCGCGGTAGGCGACGGCGAGCACGGCGGCCACCTCCGGCAGCCCGGCGTCGCCCCGCTCCGCGCCGCCGGCCACCAGGGTGAGCCCGTCCTGGTCGCAGGCCGCCACGCCGTGGGCGCGCAGCGCGTGGCCGCCGGCCAGCGCGAGCCCGTACCGGTCGCACAGGGGCGCGGCCAGTTCGGCGAGCCGCAGCTGGGCCGGGCCCGGTCGGAGGACGGGGTCGAGCGCGTCCGGGGCGGTGGTCACGCCTCCAGTCTGCCGCGACCACCCCTCCCCCGCGCCCCCCCCCGCGGGGGCGGGGGGGCGGGCCGCACCCGTCACCACTCGCTGTGGGCCCCGCCCGCCCACGGGCGGGCCGGCAA
>NZ_JBHWGD010000032.1:73264-89692 GCF_042733235.1 Kitasatospora sp. NPDC059722 | reverse complement strand
CGCGGCGCCGGCCCGCGTCGGCGGCCGGGGCCCTGCGCGGCGGGGGGGGTGTCCCCCCCCCCGTTCGGGCGCGGCCGCCCCCCCCCCCCCCCCCCGGGGGGGGCGGGGCGCGGCCGGGCGGCACCCGTCACCAGTCGCTGAGGTCCGCGGCGGCCTCGTGGAGGGCCAGCTCCAGCAGCACCGGGTCGTTGAGCCGTCCGGACCCGTCGGGCGGGACCAGCCAGCGCACCCCCCGGCTGCTGCGCTCGGGGTGCGGGACGACGATCCAGGTGCCCTCCCCCGCGCACCGCACGCCGGTGCCGACCCAGCGGGCGGCGGTGCCGACGGGGACGAGGAAGCTGACGTGCTCGTCCCCGAAGTCGGCGAGGGCCGGCCCGCAGAAGCCGCCGTCGAGGATGTCCAGGGCCGGGCGCCCGAGCCTGGCCGGGACGGACAGGACGTCCCAGCGGCGGCCGGCGGGCAGCAGCATCAGGCCCAGCCCGGTGCGTTCCCACTGCGCCCGGAAGCCCTCCGGGTCGGGTGCCGCCTGGGCGAGCCAGTGCAGTCCGGTGCTCTCCATGTCTGTCCCCGCTTCGTGCCGCTCGTACCGTTCAGGGCGCGGCGGGGATGCCGAGACCCGCCGCCACCAAGGAGAGGTGGACGGCGGGTCTCTCTTACACCGACTCGGGCGGAAAACCGTGGATGCCGGGGTCAGCTGTCGAAACCGAGCCCCAATCGGTCCAACGTGCGCAGCCACAGGTTGCGGTGTCCGCCGTTGCGGTCGGCGCGCTGCAGCGAGCGGGTGGTGATCTCGATGCCGGCCCAGCGGACCGGCTCGGGCGGGAACGGCAGCGGCTTGCGGCGCACCATCTCCAGCGAGGTGCGCTCGGTGCGCTCGCCCGCGAGCAGGTCGAGCATCACCTCGGCGCCGAAGCGGGTGGCCCCGACGCCGAGCCCGGTGTAGCCGGCCGCGTAGGCGACCCGGCCGCCGTACGCGGTGTCGAAGAACGCCGAGAACCGGCTGCAGGTGTCGATGGCGCCGCCCCACGCGTTCGTGAAGCGCAGGCCCTCCAGCTGCGGGAAGCAGCGGAAGAAGTTGTGCGCCAGGGTCCGGAAGGTCTCCGGCCGCTGGTCGTACTCGTGCCGGACGTGTCCGCCGTAGTGGTAGACCGCGTCGTAGCCGCCCCACAGGATGCGGTTGTCGGCGGTGAGCCGGAAGTAGTGGAACTTGTTGGCGCTGTCGCTGAGCCCCTGCCGCCCGCTCCAGCCGATCGCGGCGAGTTGCTCCGCGCTGAGCGGCTCGGTCATGAGCGCGTAGTCGTACACCGGGACGACGTACGGACGCACGCGCTTGACCAGCGACGGGAACGCGTTGGTACCGAGGGCGACCCGGCGCGCGAACACCCGGCCGTACGGGGTGCGGACGGCCGTGCCGCTGCCGTACTCGCGCAGGTCGGTGGCCCGGGTGTGCTCGAAGATCCGCACGCCCTGGCCGAGGCAGGCCTCCTTGAGGCCCCACGCGAGCTTGGCGGGGTGGACCATGGCCACGCCCTCGCGGTCCCAGAGCCCGCCGAGGAAGGTCGGCGAGTCCACCTCGGCGCGCAGCGCGTCGGCGTCGAGGACGGTGAGGTCGAGGCCGTGCGCGCGCACGGCCTCGGCGATCTCGTGCAGTTCCTCGACCTGGTGGGGCTGGGTGGCGATGTCGATCTCGCCGGTGCGCTCCCACTCGGCGTCGATGCCGTAGCGCTTGAGGGTGTCCTCGATGCCGTCGAGGTTGGCGGCGCCGAGGCGTTCCAGCTGCGCGAGCTCGGCGGGCCAGCGCTGCAGGCCGTTGCCGAAGCCGTGGGTGAGGCTGGCCGCGCAGAACCCGCCGTTGCGCCCGGACGCGGCCCACCCGACCTCCTGCCCCTCGACCAGGACGACGTCCAGCGAGGGGTCGCGCTCCTTGGCGATGAGCGCGGTCCACAGGCCGGAGTAGCCGCCGCCGACGACCAGGAGGTCGCAGACGGTGTCGCCGACCAGGGCGGGCTGCGCCGCGGGCCGGCCCGGGTCCTCCAGCCAGAAGGGGGTGGGGCTGGCGTCACTGAGTGCGCGGGCGGAGTCCATGCATTATCAGCCACTTTCCACGGATAGGTGATGGTTTGACGGGCCACCGCGGTCCGAATCTACGTCAGGCGGTGGCCCTTGCCGCGTCAGGCGGCGGCCTTGCGGCGGTTGCCGAGCCACTGCCCGCCGACGGTCAGCGCGACGGCGGCGATGAACATCGCGGTGCCGATGACGTTCACCTGCACCGGGATGCCGCGCTGCGAGGCGCCCCAGACGAACATCGGGAAGGTGACCGTGGTCGGGCCCGAGTTGAACTGGGTGATGATGAAGTCGTCGAAGGAGAGCGCGAAGCTGAGCAGCGCGCCCGCCGCGATGCCGGGGGCGGCCAGCGGCAGCGTGACCCGGAGGAAGGTCTGGACGGGGGTCGCGTAGAGGTCCTGGGCGGCCTGTTCGAGCCGCGGGTCCATGCTCATCACGCGCGCCTTGACCGCCGTCACCACGAAGCTGAGGCAGAACATGATGTGCGCGATGAGGATCGTGGTGAAGCCGAACGGGATGCGCATGTTGAGGAAGAGCGTGCCGAGCGAGGCGGCCATGACGACCTCGGGCATGGCCATCGGCAGGAAGATCATCGCCGTGGTGGCGGCGCGGCCGCGGAAGCGGTGGCGGGCCAGGGCGAAGGCGACCATGGTGCCGAGGACGGTCGCACCGATGGTGGCGAGCACCGCAATCCGCAGGCTCAGCGAGAGCGACTGGCACATGTCGGCCACGCCGCAGGGGTTGGTCCAGGCGTCGGTGGAGAACTCGTTCCACTCGTAGTTGAACTTGCCCACCGGCTTGTTGAACGAGAACGCGAGCACCACGAGGTTCGGCAGCACCAGGTAGGCGAGCGCCGCCAGCCCGGCCAGCACGACCAGGTGGGCGCGGATCCACTTGAAGATGCGGGACATCAGACCAGCTCCTCCGTCCCGGCCTTGCGCATGTAGACCGTCACCATGACCAGGATCAGCGCCATCAGGATGAAGCTCAGCGCGGCGGCCGTCGGGTAGTCGAGCACGTTCAGGAACTGCTTCTGGATGCCGTTGCCGACCATCTGCTCGCTCGGCGAGCCCAGCAGCTGCGCGTTGATGTAGTCGCCGGACGCCGGGATGAAGGTGAGCAGCGTGCCCGCGACGACACCCGGCAGCGAGATCGGGAAGGTCACCTTGCGGAAGGTGGTGAACGGCCGGGCGTACAGGTCGCCGGCGGCCTCGTGCAGGCGCGGGTCGATCCGCTCCAGCGAGGTGTACAGCGGGAGGATCATGAACGGCAGGAAGTTGTAGGTCAGGCCGCAGACCACGGCGAGCGGCGTGGCCAGCACCCGGTCGCCGGAGGTGAGCCCGAGCGCGTTGGTGACGTCCAGGACGTGCAGCGTGTTCAGCGCGCCGACGACCGGGCCGCCGTCGGACAGGATCGTCTTCCAGGCGAGCGTGCGGATCAGGAAGCTGGTGAAGAACGGCGCGATCACCAGGATCAGGATGACGTTGCGCCACCGCCGGCTCGCCTTGAACGCGATCGTGTAGGCGAGCGGGTAGCCGATGGCCAGGCAGAGCACGGTGGCGACGGCGGCGTAGGAGAACGAGCGGACGAAGTGCCACTTGTACTCGACCAGGGCGTCCCAGTACGTCGAGACGTGCCAGGTGACCTTGAAGCCCGCTTCGAGCGAACCGGTCTGCAGCGAGGTGGACGCCTGGTACAGCATCGGCACGGCGAAGAAGACGACCAGCCAGGCGATGCCGGGCAGCAGCAGCCAGTACGGGGTGAGCTTGCGCTTCGGCTTCGGTCCGGGTTCCTTCAGCGGGATCGCGGCGGCCGGGGTGGTGGCGGTCACGCGGCCTCCTCCGCGGTGCCCGCGTCGATCGCCTGCGCGGCGTCCAGCGCGAAGGAGTGGGCCGGGTTCCAGTGCAGGACGACGGGGGCGCCGGGCACGATCCGGGCGTCGCGCTCCATGTTCTGCTCGAAGACCGTCACCTCCTGGCCGCCGTCGGTGCGCACGACGTACTGGGTGGAGACGCCGATGAAGCTGGAGTCGAGGACGGTGCCGGCCAGCCGGTTGCGGCCGTCGGCGACCTCGGCCGAGCCGTGCTCGATGGTGATCTTCTCGGGCCGGACGCCGAGGTGGACCTGCCGGGAGCCGGTGGAGCAGCGCGCCTTCGGCACGGCGAGCCGGGCGCCGGCCACGGTGAGCAGCAGGTCGCCGCCCTCGCTGCCGGTCACCTCGGCGGGCAGCAGGTTGGACTGCCCGAGGAAGTTGGCCACGAAGGTGGTGGCGGGGTTCTCGTACAGGTCGGCGGGGGCGCCGAGTTGTTCGACCCGGCCGCCGTTCATCACCGCGATGGTGTCGGCCATCGTCATGGCCTCCTCCTGGTCGTGGGTGACGTGGACGAAGGTGATGCCGACCTCGGTCTGGATCCGCTTGAGCTCCAGCTGCATCTGGCGGCGGAGCTTGAGGTCGAGGGCGCCGAGCGGCTCGTCGAGGAGCAGCACCTGCGGGTGGTTGATCAGGGCGCGGGCGACGGCGACGCGCTGCTGCTGGCCGCCGGAGAGCTGGTGCGGCTTGCGCCGCGCGTACGGGCCGAGTTCGACGAGTTCGAGCATCTCCTCGACCTGCTTCTTCACGTCCTTCTTCCCGCGCCGCCGCAGGCCGAAGGCGACGTTCTCGAAGATGTCGAGGTGCGGGAAGAGCGCGTAGCTCTGGAAGACCGTGTTGACCGGCCGCTTGTACGGGGGCAGGGCGGTGACGTCCTGGCCGCCGATCAGGACGGTGCCGCCGGTGGGCTCCTCCAGCCCGGCGATCATGCGCAGGGTGGTGGTCTTGCCGCAGCCGGAGGCGCCGAGCAGGGCGAAGAAGGAGCCCTGGGGCACGGTCAGGTCGAGCGGGTGGACGGCGGTGAAGGAGCCGTAGGTCTTGCCGATGCCGGTGAGGCGGACGTCGCCGCCGGCCGCGTCGCGCTGCTGGTCTGTCATCTGGGGTGTCTTCCTGGTTTCTGCGGTCTCGGCCGGGGGCTGGTCAGGCACCGATGAGCTTGGAGAACTTCTCCTCGAAGTCGCTCTCCTCGCCCTCGGTGAGGGTGCGGAACACGTGCGCCTTCGTCGCCATCTCGGGGGTGGGGACGACCAGCGGGTTGGCCGCGGTGTCCGGGGCGAGCGTGGCGAGCTCGTCCTTCATCCCGGTGACGGCCGAGACGTAGCCGATGCCCGCGACCAGCTGCGCCGCGATCTTGGGCTGATAGTAGAAGTCGATCAGCTTCTCCGCGTTCGCCTTGTGCCGCGCCCTGGCCGGGACCAGCAGGTTGTCGGTCGAGGCGACGTAGCCCTTCTCGGGGATGACGAACTCGATGTCCGGGTTGTCGGCGCGCAGTTGGATCAGGTCGCCGCCCCACGCGACGCACGCGGCGATGTCGCCGGAGGAGAGCTCCTGGCCGTAGTCGTTGCCGGTGAAGCGGCGGATCTGCTTGTCGTCGACGCCCTTCTGCAGCCGGGCGATCGCGGCGCCGTAGTCGTCGGCGGTGAACTTCGCCGGGTCCTTGCCCATGTCGAGCAGGACCATCCCGATCGTGTCGCGCATCTCGGACAGGAAGGTCACCCGGCCCTTGAGCTCGGGGTCGTCGAGCAGCTGGGAGACGCTCGTGACCTCCTTCCCCTTGGTGGCCTTCTTGTTGTAGGCGACGACGACCTGGATGCCGGCCCACGGGTAGGTGTAGAGCCGCCCCGGGTCCCAGTCGGGGGCGCGGAAGCGCGCCTCGACGTTGGTGATGGCGGTGGTGACGTTGGCCGGGTCCAGCTTCTGCGCCCAGCCGAGCCGGATCAGCCGGCCGCACATCCAGTCGGTGAGCACCACCAGGTCGCGGCCGGTGTCCTGGCCGGACGCCAGCTGCGGCTTGATCTTGCCGAAGAACTCGACGTTGTCGTTGACGTCCTCGGTGTACTTGACCGTGATCCCGGTGGCCGCGGTGAAGGCGTCCAGGGTGCCGTGCTTCTGCTTGTCCTTCTCGTCGGTGTCCACGTAGAGCGGCCAGTTGGAGAACGCGACCTCCTTCTCGCCGGCCGAGTGGTCCTCGGCCGCGTTGGCGCTCGAATCGCCGCTCACCCGGGGAGCGGCCGGGATGCCGCAGGCGGCCAGGGTGCCGGCCCCGGCGGTCAGCGCGGCGGCGCGCAGCAGGGTGCGGCGGCCGATCGCGGCCCTGCCGCTGGTCAGGCTGCGTTCCCAGGCCCTTCGGACCGGTTCGGGCAGACCGTCGGTGAGCTCGTTGAACGCCATGGAACGGGCCTCCTGGGGGAAGTCGGGGGTGTGGGGGGCACCCGCCGGCCGGGGGTCATCTGTCGCCGAAGACGGTGCGGTGCCAGTCCTTGCGGGCCACCGCGGTGGTGTCGAACATGACGTGCTTGACCTGCGTGTACTCGTCCAGCGAGTACTGGGACATGTCCTTGCCGTAGCCGGAGGCCTTGTAGCCGCCGTGCGGCATCTCGCTGATGATCGGGATGTGGTCGTTGACCCACACGCACCCGGCGGCGATCTCCCGGGTGGCGCGCAGCGAGCGGTGGACGTTGGTGGTCCAGGCGGAGGCGGCCAGGCCGTAGGGGGTGTCGTTGGCCAGCCGCAGGCCCTCGTCGTCGGTGTCGAAGGGCAGCACGACGAGCACCGGGCCGAAGACCTCGCCCTGCACGATCTCGCTGTCCTGGGCGGCGTCCGTGACGAGGGTGGGCGGGTAGTAGGCGCCGCGGGCGAGGTCGGTGCCGTCGTGGCCCTTCACGGGGAGCCGGCCGCCGGTGACGACGGTGGCGTACGCGCGGGCGCGCTCGACGAAGCCAGCCACGCGGTCCCGGTGGGTGTAGGAGACCAGCGGGCCGAGGTCCGTGCGGGGGTCCAGCGGGTTGCCGACGCGCACGGCGGCGTACAGCTCGGCCACGCCGGCCACGAACGCGTCGTACAGGGGGCGCTGGACGTAGGCGCGGGTCGCGGCGGTGCAGTCCTGGCCGCCGTTGATCAGCGACGCGGCGACCGCGCCGTGCACGGCGGCGTCGAGGTCGGCGTCGTCGAAGACCACGAACGGGGCCTTGCCGCCGAGTTCGAGGTGGGTGCGCTTGACGCCCGCGACGGCGAGTTCGGCGACCCTGCGCCCGACCGCGGTGGAGCCGGTGAAGGACACCATCGCGACGTCCGGGTGGGAGACGAGGTGCTCGCCGGCCGTGCGCCCGGCACCGGTGACGACGTTGACGACGCCGTCGGGGATGCCGGCCTCGGTGCACGCCTTCGCGAACATCAGCGAGGTCAGCGGCGTCAGCTCGGCCGGCTTGAGCACGATCGTGTTGCCGGCCGCGATCGCCGGGAGGACCTTCCAGGCGGCCATCTGCAGCGGGTAGTTCCACGGCGAGATCGAGCCGACGACGCCGACCGGCTCGCGCCGCACGTAGGAGGTGTGGTCGCCGGAGTACTCGCCGGCCGCCTTGCCCTCCAGGTTGCGGGCGGCCCCGGCGAAGAAGGCGGCGTTGTCGATGGTGCCGGGCACGTCGAACTCGGTGGCCAGCCGGACGGGCTTGCCGGTCTGCGCGGTCTCCACCCGGGCGAGGTCGTCGCCGGCCCGGGTGAGGACGGCGGCCAGCCGGTTCAGCGCCTCGGCGCGGGCGCCGGGGGTCGCGGCGGCCCAGCCGGGCAGCGCGGCCCGGGCGGCGGCCACGGCCGCGTCGACCTCCGCGGTGGTGGCCAGGGCGACCTGTTCGACCACGCTGCCGTCCGCGGGGTTGACGACCTGGAAAGGCCCGCCGCTCCCCCGGCTCTGCCGGCCGGCGATGTACTGCGCGCCGGCGCCGAAGTCGGTCAGGTCCATCTGGTTCCTCCAAGTGCCGGTTCCGGCAGTGCGACGTTCCCCGGGCAGGGGATTCCACTGCCTCTTTCCTGCTGACGCGACGGATTCCGGTGTCCGGATCTTCGCCACAGCCGACCCGCTGACCATGCCCGCTGCCGCGACGGCGTGACAAGGGTCACTCCGACAGTCTCGACACGAAGGGCCTTACAACCTGCAAGGTGCCGAACAGCCCAACAGTTCGTCGTGAGCAGGATGATTTACCTGACACTGTGGATCCCCTAGGAGCTCTGGAGGCCCTCGCGATGCTCCCCACCGTCGCCCGCGTGCTCGACCTGGAGGTGATGCGGCGCGGCCTGCCCCAGGTCGTCGCCGGCGCCGACCACCTGGAGCGGCCGGTCCGCTGGGTCCACGTCAGCGAGCTGCCCGACGTCGCCGGGATGCTGCGCGGCGGCGAGCTGGTCCTCACCACCGGCATCGCGCTGCCCGAGGACCGCGACGGACTCGCCCGCTACGTCCGCGAGCTGGCCGACGTCGGCGTCGCCGGGCTGGTCATCGAGTTCGGCCGGCGCTACTTCGACACGCTCCCCCGCGCCCTGGTGCACGCCGCCGAACAGCGCGGCCTGCCGCTGATCGCACTGCGCCGCGAACTGCGCTTCGTCGCCGTCACCGAGGCCGTCCACGCCCTGGTCGTCAACGCCCAGCTCGACCAGCTGCGCGCCTCCGAGGCCGTCCACCAGGTGTTCAACGAGCTGGTCGTCGAGGGCGCCGAACCCCCCGAGGTCATCCGCCAGGTGGCCCGGATCGCCGGCGCACCCGTCGTCCTGGAGAACCTCGCCCACCAGGTGCTCGCACACGACGCCGCCGGCCGCCCCGAGGCCGAACTGCTGGAGGACTGGGAGCGCCGCTCGCGCGGGGTGCGCCCGCCCGGCCGCACCGGCCACGACCCGCGCAGCGGCTGGCTGGTGACCACGGTCGGCGCGCGCGGCCAGGACTGGGGCCGGCTCGTGCTCGTCCAGGAGCCCGGCGCACTGCCCGCCGGCGAGGCGCACCCGCACGCCATGCTGCTGGAGCGCGGCGCCTCCGCCCTCGCGCTCAACCGGCTCGTGGTGCGCGACCGGGAGAGCCTGGAGCGGCAGACCCACCGCACCCTGCTGTCCGGCATCCTCACCCACGCGCTCACCGTCTCCGAGGCCGCCCTGCGCGCCCAGGCGCTCGGCGTCCCGCTGGAGGGCCGCCGGCTGGTCGGCGTCGTGCTGCGGCAGCGGCGCGGGCCGATCCCGGCCGCCCTGGAGGCGCAGGCCCGGCTGCGCGACTTCACCGAGCTGGCCGCCGGCGCCGTCCGGGCCTGCCGGCTGTCGGCCCTGGTCGGCGCGCTGGACGACGAGGGCGTCGGCGTCCTGATCGCCCTCGGCACGCAGCAGGACGAGCACGCCGCGCTGGACGCCTTCTCGGCCGCGCTGCGCCGGATGGCGGCGGAGGCCGCGCGCGACGCCGGCCCCGGGCCGGAACCGGTGGTCGCGGTCGGCTCCTCGGTCGGCTCGGTCCGCGACGCCCGGCGCACCCTCCTGGAGGCCACCCAGGTCGCCGACGCGGCCCTGCACGACGCGCCGGGCGCCCGGACGTCGTCCTACTACCGGCTGCCCGACGTGCGCCTGCGCGGCCTCCTGCACCTCCTGCGCGACGACGCCCGCCTGCAGACCTACGTCGAGCGGGAGCTGGGCCCGCTGCTCGCCCACGACGCCGAGCACAACGGCCAGTTGGTGCGGATGCTGCGGATCTACCTGGAGCAGGGCCGGAACAAGTCCGCCGCGGCCGACGCCGCGCACCTGTCCCGGCCGTCCTTCTACGACCGGCTGCACAAGGTCGAGCGGATCCTCGGCGTCGACCTCGACCAGGTGGAGTCCTGCCTCTCCCTGCACGTGGCGCTGCTCGCCCTCGACGCCGTCCGCCGGTGAACCTCAGACCCCGGTGATGCGCCCCCAGACCTTGTGCAGCGCGGGCCGCTCGGCCGAGGTCACGTCGCGCATGGTGCGCAGCCGGGCGCGCATCTCGTCGGTGGGGAAGACCAGCGGGTTCTCCGCCAGCTCGGCCTTGTCCTTGTCACCGCTCGCCGCGAGGACCTCGCGCGCGGCCGGCACCGGGCAGATGTACTGGACGGCGGCGGCGAGCTGCGCGGCGACCTCGGGCTGGTAGTAGTAGTCGATCAGCAGCTCGGCGTTGCGCTTGTGCTCCGCCCGGTTGGGGATCATCAGGCTCTCCGCCCACAGCTCGGCGCCCTCCTCCGGCACGAGGAACGCGATGTCCGGGTTCTCGGCGGTGAGCTGGACGGCGTCGCCGGAGTACGCCTGGCAGGCGAGCGCGGCGCCGGAGGCGAGGTCGCCGGTGTAGTCGTTGCCGGTGAAGCGGCGGACGTGGCCGTTGTCGACCATCTTCTGCACGAGGTCCATCGCGCGGTGCGCGTCGTCGTCGGTGAACCGGGAGACGTCGGCGCCCTGGGAGAGCATGAGCAGCCCGAGCGCCTCGTCCAGCCCGGCGAACAGCGTCACCCGGCCCTTGAGGTCGGGCGCCCACAGGTCCGCCGTCGACCCGAGCTCGCGGCCGATCGCCTTGCGGTTGTACGCGATGCCGGTGATCCCGGACTGCCAGGGCACGCTGCGCCGGCGCCCGGGGTCGAAGGCCGGCCGGGCGAGCTGCGGGTCCAGGTTGGCCGTGACGTTGGGCAGGTTGGCCCGGTCCATGGCCTGCACCCAGCCGAGCGAGACGTACCGCCCGGCCATCCAGTCGCTGATCACCATGAGGTCCCGGCCCGGGTCGGCGCCCTCGGTGAGCACCGGGCTGATCTTGCCGAAGAACTCGTCGTTGTCGTTGATGTCCTCGGTGTAGGTGACCGCGATCCCGGTCTTCTCGGTGAAGGCGTCGAGCGTCGGCCGCCGTCCCCGGTCGTCGACGTCGATGTACTGCGTCCAGTTGGAGAACGCCATCCGCCGGTCGGTCTCCGAGCGGTCCGGCGCCGAGCGGCGGTCCTCGGCCACGTACGCGGACGGGATCCCGCAGCCGCTCAGCGCGCCGGCACCGAGCAGCGCGGCCCCGCCGCCGAGCACCGAACGTCGGCGCAGCGCACGGGGGTTCAACGGACGTCGGGACGTGGTGGTGCTGGGCATGGTGGGGCCTCCGGAGCGTGGGACGGCCCCGGGCGCACCGAGGCACCCGGGGCCGTCCGATTCGTTACGTCAGACAGTGTGCGCGTCGGCGAGCGACAGCACCTCGTCGAGCACCGCGAGGCCGGTCTTGGCCTCCTCCTCCGTGACGGTGCACGGGGGGACGACGTGGAAGCGGTTCATGTTGACGAACGGCCAGAGCCCGCGCTGCTTGCAGGCGGCGGCCAGTTCGCCCATCGGCGCGTTGGCGGCGCCGGCGGCGTTGTAGGGCACCAGCGGCTCGCGGGTCTCGCGGTTCTTGACCAGGTCCAGCGCCCAGAACACGCCGAGGCCGCGCACCTCGCCGATCGAGGGGTGCCGATCGGCCAGCTCGCGCAGGCCGGGGCCGAGCACGGTCTCGCCGATGTGCTTGGCGTGCTCGACGATGCGCTCCTCGGCCATCGCGTTGATGGTCGCGACGGCGGAGGCGCAGGCCAGCGGGTGGCCGGAGTAGGTGAGCCCGCCGGGGAAGGGCCGCTCGTCGAAGTCGGCGGCGATCGCGGCGCTGATCGCCACGCCGCCGAGCGGCACGTAGCCGGAGTTGACGCCCTTGGCGAAGGTCAGCAGGTCCGGGGTGACGCCCCAATGGTCGGCGGCGAACCACTCGCCGGTGCGGCCGAAGCCCGCCATCACCTCGTCGAGGATGAACACGATCCCGTAGCGGTCGCAGATCTCCCGCACCCCGGCGAGGTAGCCCGGCGGCGGGATCAGGATGCCCGCGGTGCCGACCACGGTCTCCAGGATGACGGCCGCGACCGTGCCCGGCCCCTCGAACGCGATCACCTGCTCCAGGTGCTCCAGCGCGCGCTCGCACTCCTGCGCCTCGTTCTCGGCGTGGAAGTTGGAGCGGTAGGCGTACGGGCCCCAGAAGTGCACCACGCCGGAGACGCCGGTGTCGTTGGCCCAGCGGCGCGGGTCGCCGGTGAGGGCGATCGCGTTGGCGGTGGCGCCGTGGTACGAGCGGTAGGTGGAGAGCACCTTCTGCCGGCCGGTGTGCAGCCGGGCCAGCCGGATGGCGTTCTCGTTGGCCTCGGCGCCGCCGTTGGTGAAGAAGATCTTGTCCAGGTCGCCGGGGGTGCGCTCGGCGATCAGCCGGGCGGCCTCGCTGCGCGGCTCGACCGCGAAGCCGGGCGCGAGCGTGCAGAGCTTCGCCGCCTGCTCCTGGATCGCGGCGACCACCTTCGGGTGCTGGTGCCCGATGTTGGTGTTCACCAGCTGCGAGGAGAAGTCGAGGTAGCGGTTCCCCTCGTAGTCCCAGAAGTACGAGCCCTCGGCGCCGGCCACCGCGAGGGGGTCGATCAGCGCCTGGGCGGACCACGAGTGGAAGACGTGCGCGCGGTCGGCGGCCTTGACGGCCTGGCCTGCGGCTGAGTCAGCGGTGGGGATGCTCATGCGGCAAGGCTAGGGAGTCCGGTGCCCGAAGTGCAGTTTCATCTTGTCAGTCGGTCACGCGAACGGCCGACAGGGTGCAAAGACACAGGGCCCGGGTCGAATCGACCCGGGCCTCATGTCAGTTCATACCAACGATCAGATGGCGGTCATCCTGCGCCCGACGGTCATGACCCGCTCAGATCGCGGTCATCCTGCGCCCGACGGTCATGACCCGCTCAGATCGCGGTCATGACGTGCTTCACCCGGGTGTAGTCCTCGAAGCCGTAGGCCGAGAGGTCCTTGCCGTAGCCGGACTTCTTGAAGCCGCCGTGCGGCATCTCGGCGACCAGCGGGATGTGGGTGTTGATCCACACGCAGCCGAAGTCCAGGCGGCGCGACATCCGCATGGCGCGGGCGTGGTCCTTGGTCCACACCGAGGACGCCAGCGCGAACTCGACGCCGTTGGCGTACTCGACGGCCTGGTCCTCGTCGGTGAACCGCTGCACGGTGATGACCGGGCCGAAGACCTCGTTCTGGATGATCTCGTCGTCCTGCTTGAGGCCGGAGACGACGGTCGGGGCGTAGAAGTAGCCCTGCTCGCCGACCCGGTGGCCACCGGTCTCGACCTTGGCGTGGGCGGGCAGCCGCTCGATGAAGCCGGCCACCTGCTTCAGCTGGTTGGCGTTGTTCAGCGGGCCGTACAGCACGTCCTCGTCGTCCACGCCGCCGGTCTTGGTCTCGGCCGCGGCCTTCGCCAGCGCCTCGACGAAGGCGTCGTGGATCGAGTCGTGCACCAGCACGCGGGTGGCCGCGGTGCAGTCCTGGCCGGCGTTGAAGAAGCCCGCCACCGAGATGCCCTCGACGGCCTCGGCGATGTCGGCGTCCTCGAACACCACGACCGGGGCCTTGCCGCCCAGCTCCAGGTGCACGCGCTTGACGTCCTTGGAGGCCGACTCCGCGACCTGGATGCCGGCCCGGACCGAACCGGTGATGGAGGCCATCGCCGGGGTGCGGTGCTCGACCATCAGCTTGCCGGTCTCGCGGTCGCCGCAGATGACGTTGAAGACGCCGGCCGGCAGCTCCAGGTCCTTGAGGATGCCGCCGATGATCTCGGCCAGCAGCACGGTGGAGGCCGGGGTGGTGTCCGAGGGCTTCAGCACGACGGCGTTGCCCGCGGCGATCGCCGGGGCGAACTTCCAGACGGCCATCATCATCGGGTAGTTCCACGGCGCGACCTGGGCACAGACGCCGACCGGCTCACGGCGGATGATCGAGGTCATCCCGTCCATGTACTCACCGGCGGCCTTGCCCTCCAGCAGGCGCGCGGCGCCGGCGAAGAAGCGGATCTGGTCCACCATCGGGCCGATCTCCTCGGAGAGGGTCAGCGCGCGGGGCTTGCCGGTGTTGCGCACCTCGGCGTCGACGATCTCGTCGGCGCGCGCCTCGACGGCGTCGGCGATCTTCAGGAGCAGCTTCTGGCGGGTGCTCGGGGTGGCGTCGCGCCAGACCGGGAAGGCGGCGGCGGCCGAGGCCATCGCGGCGTCGACGTCCGCTGCACCGGACAGCGGGGACGTCGCGTAGACCTCGCCGGTCGTCGGGTCGACGATGTCGAGCGTGCGGCCGTCGGCCGCGTCGACGAACTCACCGTTGATGTAGTTGCGCAGCGTGCGAAGGTCGCTCACGGGGTCTCTCCTCGGTCTGGTCCTGCGGCGTTGCAGAGTCCGGCGCCATGGTACGTCCGCGGCCGCGGCGTACGAAGGGTGCCGAGTGGCCGGGCCCGGACGGCCGCGGTCCACTGGTGGGGGAACGCGCGCTGCGCTGCGTCGCCGCGCGCGTACCGTGCCAGGGTAGCCGGAACACGGAGGGGATCGACAGCCCCGACGCACTCGGACGATGAAATCCGTACGCGATTTCTGAGATCGCGACGAAATCAGCAGTTTCCACGGTTGCGAACACGGGAACGATCAGGCACAGTTGCGGCGTGGCCAACCGCGACCGGAACGCCAGCGTTCCCCTCGACGCCGCCTCCAAGGCGATCATCGAGCAGCTCCAGGAGGACGGGCGCCGCCCGTACGCCGCCATCGGCAAGGCCGTCGGCCTGTCCGAGGCGGCCGTGCGCCAGCGCGTCCAGAAGCTGCTCGACCAGGGCGTGATGCAGATCGTCGCCGTCACCGACCCGCTCACCGTCGGCTTCACCCGCCAGGCGATGGTCGGGATCCGGGTCGAGGGCGACATCGAACCCGTCGCCGACGCGCTGGCCGCCCTCGACGAGGTCGACTACGTCGTCTGCACCGCCGGCTCGTTCGACCTCCTGGCCGAACTGGTCTGCGAGGACGACGAGCACCTGCTCGAAATGATCAACAAGCGCATCCGCGCGCTTCCCGGCGTGCGGAGCACCGAGAGTTTCGTTTACCTGAAGCTCCGGAAACAGACCTACACCTGGGGCACCCGATGACAGCCGACCCGGCCCAGAAGGACCTTTCCAAGACCGCCTACGACCACCTGTGGATGCACTTCACCCGCATGTCGTCGTACGAGAACTCCCCCGTACCGACCATCGTCAAGGGCGAGGGCACGTACATCTGGGACGACAAGGGCCGGAAGTACATCGACGGCCTGGCCGGCCTGTTCGTCGTGCAGGCCGGTCACGGCCGCACCGAGCTCGCCGAGGTGGCCGCCAAGCAGGCCAAGGAACTCGCGTTCTTCCCGATCTGGAGCTACGCGCACCCCAAGGCCGTCGAACTGGCCGAGCGCCTCGCCAACTACGCCCCGGGCGACCTGAACAAGGTCTTCTTCTCCACCGGCGGCGGCGAGGCCGTCGAGACCGCCTGGAAGCTCGCCAAGCAGTACTTCAAGCTGATCGGCAAGCCGACCAAGTACAAGGTCATCTCCCGCGCGATCGCCTACCACGGCACCCCCCAGGGCGCCCTGTCGATCACCGGCCTGCCGGGCCTGAAGGCCCCGTTCGAGCCGCTGGTGCCGGGCACCCACAAGGCCCCGAACACCAACATCTACCGCGCCCCGCACTACCTGGAGGGCCCCGACGGCACCGTCGACCCCGAGGCGTACGGCCGCTGGTGCGCCGACCAGGTCGAGGAGGCCATCCTCTTCGAGGGCGCCGACACCGTCGCCGCCGTGTTCGTCGAGCCGGTGCAGAACGCCGGCGGCTGCTTCCCGCCGCCGCCCGGCTACTTCCAGCGCCTGCGCGAGATCTGCGACCGCCACGACGTGCTGCTGGTCTCGGACGAGGTCATCTGCGCCTTCGGCCGCCTCGGCACCATGTTCGGCGCCGACAAGTTCGGCTACGTGCCGGACATGATCACCTGCGCCAAGGGCATGACCTCGGGCTACTCCCCGATCGGCGCGACGATCATCTCCGACCGCATCGCCGAGCCGTTCTACAAGGGCGACAACACCTTCCTGCACGGTTACACCTTCGCCGGTCACCCGGTGTCGTCCGCCGTGGCGCTGGCCAACCTCGACATCTTCGAGCGCGAGGGCCTGAACCAGCACGTGCTGGACAACGAGTCGCGCTTCCTGGGCACCCTGAGCAAGCTGCGCGACCTGCCGATCGTCGGCGACGTCCGCGGCAACGGGTACTTCTACGGCATCGAGCTCGTCAAGGACAAGGTCACCAAGGAGTCCTTCAACGACGAGGAGACCGAGCGCGTGCTCTACGGCTTCCTGTCGAAGGCGCTCTTCGACAACGGCCTGTACTGCCGCGCCGACGACCGCGGCGACCCGGTCGTCCAGCTGGCCCCGCCGCTGATCTCCGACCAGTCGACCTTCGACGAGATCGAGCAGATCCTGCGGACCAGCCTCACCGACGCGTGGGCGAAGCTCTGATCAGCTGATCCTCTTTCCCACCCTCCGCCGAAGGGGGGGGGCCCCCCCCCCCCCGGCCCCCCGGGGGGGGGGGGGGGGCGCCACACGGGGGGGGAGGGGCGGGGGGGGGCGACCCCACCGCACAGATGGTGGGGGTTGTCAGC
>NZ_JBHWGD010000032.1:50357-73254 GCF_042733235.1 Kitasatospora sp. NPDC059722 | reverse complement strand
GGACCCGCCACCCCGCGGGGGGGGCGACGCTCTTATCTGCTGATCCTGTTGCCCCCCCCCCGCCCAGGGGGGCCCCCGCCCCCGCGGGGCCGCCCTTCGGTGCGTTCCGGTGCCGATCCGGTCGTTTCCGGTCGGCGTTCGCACCCAAACATGCCTGATTGCGGGTGATATGCCCGCGATGGCCCAGTGCGCCGCAACCGCGCGGGGTCCCCGTCGTTCTAATCTGACGACTGTCATATCCCTGCGGCCATCCAGGATGGAACCTCATGTCAGCGGCACCGCCTGACAACGACGTGCTGTGGGCCCGGGGGATCGTCAAGTCCCATCACGGCACCCCCGCCCTGCGCGGCATCTCGATCGGCGTCCGCGAGGGCGAGGTCCTCGCCGTCACCGGACCCCGCGGCTCCGGCAAGAGCACCCTGCTCGGCTGCCTCTCCGCCCAACTCCCGGTCGACCAGGGCGAGGTCTGGTTCAACAGCGCCCCCGTGCACACCCTCACCCGGGCCGGCCGCGAACGGCTGCGCCGCGACCGCTTCGGCTTCGTCGGCTCCGAACCCCACCTGGTGCCCGAACTGACCGCCCGGGAGAACGTCGCCCTGCCGCTCCTGCTCGCCGGCGCCGGCAACAAGGCCGCCTACACCGCCGCCTCCGAGTGGCTGGAGCGCCTCGACGTCGGCGACATCGCCCGCCACCGCCCCGACCGGCTGCTGCAGAGCCAGCGCCAGCGGATCGCCGTCGCCCGCGCGCTCGCCCCGCTGCCGCCCGTCGTCTTCGCCGACGACCCCACCGCGCCGCTCCACCGCGAGGCCGCCGACCAGGTCCTGCGGATACTGACCAGCGCGGCCCGCTCCCACCAGCTCACCCTCGTCCTGGCCACGCACGACCCGGAGCTCGTCCGGTTCGCGGACCGCGCCGTCGCCCTCGTCGACGGACGGCTCACCGCCCCCGCCGCCCCCGTCCCGCGCGGCCCCGCCGCACCGGGCACCACCGGCGCCTCGGCCGTCTCGGCCACCCGCCGCTGACGACGAGCCGCTGAAAGAGTCGACGTGTTCTATCTCCGCCTGGCCCGGGGCTACCGGGTGCCCGACCTCGGCCGCTGGCTGCTCACCGCCCTCGCCTCCGCGGTGGTCGCCGCCTTCCTGCTGCGCGCCCTCGGCCGGGCGATGAGCGACCGGCCCGGCGACGCCGACGCGCTCGTGCGGCTGCTGTGGTGCCTGCCCCCGCTGGCCGCCGTGGCCTGGTTCGCCGCCGTCGCCGCCCGCGCCGTCCCCGCCCAGCGGCCCGAACGGATCACCGGCCTCACCGCCGCCGGGGCCGGCTCCGGCCGGATCCGCGGCCTGATCGCCGGCGAGGTCGCCCTCGCCTGCACCCTCGGCAGCGTGCTCACCCTGCTCGTCTTCCTGGTCCTGCGCAACGACATCGCCGGGCCCTCGCTCGCCCCCGACCTCGGCATGGGCGTGCCGCTGCCGGCCGCCGCCCCGCTCACCCTGCTCGCGCTCGTGCCGATCACCGCCGGCATCGCCGCGGCCTGCGCGGTGCCCTTCGCCGAAACCCTGCCCGGCGGCCGCCGCACCACCCCCACCGGCTTCGGGCCGCTGCGGGTCGCCGTGCCGATCGGCCTGGCCGTGGTCGGCCTCGCCCTCGAACTGATCGCCCTGCGGCCCGGCGCCCCCGCCGACGGCCGCCCGGTCCACCTGCCCGCCGGACTCGGCAGCACCAGCGTCGCCGCGCTCGGCGGCTGGGCCGCGAGCGCCCTCGGCCTCGCCCTGATCACCGGCCCGCTGCTCGGCTGGACCGGTCGCCTGCTCGCCCTCGGCCGGCCCACCCCGCTGCGCCTGCTGGCCGGCCGCGGACTCACCGCACAGGCCCGCCGCCTCGGCGCGCCGCTGGCCGTGCTCACCCTCGTCGTCGCGATGGTGCTCACCACCATCCGCTACTGGATCGGCACCCCCGGCAGCGCCGACGCCCTGCCCGCCGTCGAGGCCTGCCTGGTCCTCGGCTGCGCGGCCGCGGCCGTCGCCGCCCGCCTCGCCGAGGTCCGCACCGACCGCCGGAACGTCACCGACGCGCTGCTGCGCCTCGGCACCTCGCCCCGGCTGCTGTTCGGCGCGGTCGCCCTGCGCACGCTGGCCGTCGGCACGGCCCTGCTGGTCACCGGCGGGGCGACGGCCGCACTGGCCGCCGCCGGACTCCGCTAGTCCCCGGTCCCGGGCGTCCTCAGCCTGCGGCCGCGAGCTGGCCGCAGGCGCCGTCGATCTCCTGGCCGCGGGTGTCGCGGACGGTCGTCGGCACGCCGTGCGACTGCAGCCGGCGGACGAACTCGCGCTCGTCCTCGGGCCGGGAGGCGGTCCACTTCGAACCCGGCGTCGGGTTCAGCGGGATCAGGTTGACGTGCACCCGGTGGTTCTTGATCAGCCGGCCGAGCAGGTCCGCCCGCCACGCCTGGTCGTTGATGTCCTTGATCAGCGCGTACTCGATGGAGACCCGGCGGCCGGACTTCTCCGCGTAGTTCCACGCCGCGTCCAGCACCTCGGCGACCTTCCACCGGGTGTTCACCGGCACCAGCTCGTCGCGCAGTTCGTCGTCCGGGGCGTGCAGCGACAGCGCGAGGCGGCAGCTGAGGCCCTCGTCGGCGAAGCGGTTCATCGCCGGGACGAGGCCGACGGTGGAGACGGTGATGCCGCGCTGGGACAGGCCGAAGCCGTCCGGCGCCGGGTCGGTCAGCCGGCGGATCGCGGCCAGCACCCGGTTGTAGTTGGCGAGCGGCTCGCCCATCCCCATGAAGACGACGTTGGACAGCCGCGCCTCGCTGCCGGGGCCGCTCCCGTCCTCGGCGGACGAGCCCCCGCGCGCCCCGAACTCGCCGACCCTGAGCGCGCGCATGCCGGCGGCGATCTGCTCGACGATCTCGGCGGTGGACAGGTTGCGGGTCAGACCGGCCTGGCCGGTCGCGCAGAACGGGCAGTTCATGCCGCAGCCGGCCTGCGAGCTGATGCACATGGTCACCCGGTCGGGGTAGCGCATCAGCACCGACTCGACGAGCGTGCCGTCGAACAGCTTCCACAGCGTCTTGCGCGTCGCGTCGTCGTCGCAGGAGACGTGCCGGACCACCGACATCAGCTCGGGCAGCAGGCTCCCGGTCAGCTTCTCCCGGCTGGCGGCGGGGATGTCCGTCCAGCCCGCCGGGTCGTTCGACAGCCGGCCGAAGTAGTGGTTCGACAGCTGCTTGGCGCGGAACGGCTGCTCGCCCAGCTCGGCGACGGCCTCCTTGCGCTCGGCGGGGCTGAGGTCGGCGAGGTGTCGCGGGGGCTTGGCGCCGCGCGGCGCGACAAACGTGAGTTCTCCGGGCTTAGGCATGGTTGTTCCAGTGTCGCAGACGCGCGAGGGCCCCGGACGTCGGGACGTCCGGGGCCCTCGCGCGCGTGCGTGGGTGCGCTAGCTGCCGACGAAGGCGGCGAGCAGCAGCCAGACCACCGGGGCGGTCGGCAGGAGCGAGTCCAGCCGGTCCATGATCCCGCCGTGGCCGGGCAGCAGCGTGCCCATGTCCTTGATGCCGAGGTCGCGCTTGATCATCGACTCGCCCAGGTCGCCCAGGGTCGCGGTGACGGCCGCGCAGCCGCCCAGGATCAGGCCCTGCCACCAGCTGCCGCCGTCGATGATCAGCTGCATCAGCAGGGCGCCGGCCAGCATCGACAGGCCGATGCCGCCCGCCAGGCCCTCCCGGGTCTTGCCCGGGCTGATCGTCGGGGCCAGCTTGTTCTTCCCGAACTTGTAGCCCACCGCGTAGGCGCCGGTGTCGCTGCAGATCGTGACGATCAGGAAGAGCACGATCCGCTGGGGGCCGTCGTCGGCCGCCAGCATCATCGCCACGAAGGTCGCGAGGAACGGCACGTAGAAGGCGGTGAACACGCCCGCCGTTATGTCCCGCAGGTAGTTGTCCGGCGGCTCGGCCATCCGCCAGACCATCACCGCGAGCCCGGTCAGCGCGAGCGAGGCCGCGGCCCACTGGACCCCGGCCCAGTAGCCGGTGGCGATCATCGCGATGCCGCCCGCGACCAGCGGGACCAGCGGCGCCTTGATCTGCTTGCGCTCGGACAGCCGGCTCGTCAGCTCCCAGACGCCGACCGACGCCGCGGCCATCACGACGACCAGGAACAGCGCCTTCACCACGAACAGCGAGGCGATGATCACCGCGCCGAGACCGACCCCGACCCCTATCGCGGCCTGGAGGTTACGGCCGCCGCGCTGCTTGCGGGGCTGGGGCTGCGGCTCGGGCTGGGCCACGGGCGTCTCCTGCCCTGGGTGGGACGACGGCACGAAGGGGGGATGCCCGGCCGCCGGGTGGCTCGACGGAGGCCCGGGGTGCGCCGGAGCCCCCGGGTACGGCGGAGCGCCGTGGCCGGGGGTGGGGGCGACGTCATCGGTCATCGCGCGCAGCACGACGGTCTCCGACGCGCCCGGCACCGCCGCAGCGGGATGCTCGTCCCGGAACAGCGGACCGCTCAGCCGGCCCGCCTCCCGCGTCTGGCCCGCGTCCTGGCGGGCCGAGGGGTGCGCACCGGCCGCCGGGCCCGCGGCCGGACCGCCGGGCAGGCCGGGGCCGACGGGCGGGACCGGGTCGGCCGGTACGGGAGGCATGACCTGAGTCTCCTCCGCGTCGGGGCCCCAGTACACCGGGGGCTGCGACGCGTGACCCGTTCGGCCGCCCTGGTCGCCCGGGACGGCGCCGGGCGCGCCCTGGGCGACCTGCGGGCCCGGTGCGGCGGGATCGTCGTACCCTGGCGCCGTGGGATCGGCGTACCCGGGCGCCGCGTGCGACGGCTGCCGGGGGGCCTGTGGCTGCGGCGCCGGGCGGTAGGGCTGGAACTGCTGGTCGGATGGGCCCCAGTAGCCAGGGGCGTCAGGGGCGTCGTTCATCAGACTTCGAGCAGCTCGGCTTCCTTGTGCTTGAGCAGCTCGTCGACCTGGGCCACGTACTTGGCCGTGGTGTCGTCGAGCTCCTTCTCGGCGCGGCGGCCCTCGTCCTCGCCGACCTCGCCGTCCTTGACCAGCTTGTCGATGCCGTCCTTGGCCTTGCGGCGCACGGCGCGGATCGAGACCTTGGCGTCCTCGCCCTTGGTGCGGGCGATCTTGATGAACTCCCGGCGGCGCTCCTCGGTGAGCTCGGGCAGCACCACCCGGATGATGGAGCCGTCGTTCGAGGGGTTGACGCCCAGGTCGGAGTCGCGGATGGCCTGCTCGATGGCCTTCAGCGCGGTCTTGTCGAACGGCGAGACGACCGCCATCCGGGGCTCCGGCACCGAGAACGAGGCCAGCTGGTTGATGGGGGTCACGGCGCCGTAGTACTCGGCGACGATCTTGGCGAACATCGCCGGGTGGGCACGGCCGGTGCGGATGGCCGCGAGGTCGTCCTTGGCGACGAGGACGGCCTTCTCCATCTTCTCCTCGGCCTCGAGGAGGGTCTCTTCGATCACTGTGGTCTCCCTGTCCGGTTCATCTGCTGTTGTCCCGACCGGTGTCGGCGTGGCGCCCGGTCACGGCGCCGACGCCGTCCCGTACGGCTGGTTGCTGCTCAGGCCCGGACGGAATCCTGGCTGATGAGTGTGCCGATCTTCTCACTCTTCACCGCGCGCGCGATATTGCCCTCCGCGAGCAGCTCGAACACCAGCATCGGGAGGTTGTTGTCCTTGCACAGCGTGATGGCGGTGAGGTCGGCGACCTTCAGGTCGCGGGCGATGACCTCGGAGTACTCCAGCGCGTCGAACTTGACCGCGTCCGGGTTGGTCCGCGGGTCGGAGTCGTAGACGCCGTCCACGCCGTTCTTGCCCATCAGCAGGACGTCCGCGTGGATCTCCAGCGCCCGCTGGACGGCCGTGGTGTCGGTGGAGAAGTACGGCATGCCCATACCAGCGCCGAAGATCACCACGCGGCCCTTCTCCAGGTGCCGGACGGCCCGCAGCGGCAGGTACGGCTCGGCGACCTGGCCCATCGTGATCGCGGTCTGTACGCGGGTCTCGATGCCCTCCTTGACCAGGAAGTCCTGGAGCGCGAGACAGTTCATCACGGTGCCGAGCATGCCCATGTAGTCGGACCGGGCCCGGTCCATGCCACGGACCTGCAGCTCCGCGCCGCGGAAGAAGTTGCCGCCGCCGATGACCACGGCGACCTCGGTGCCGGCGCGCACGACCGTGGCGATCTCCCGGGCGATCGCGTGCACGACGTCCGGGTCGACGCCGAGCCCGCCGCCACCGGCGAAGGCTTCACCGGACAGCTTCAGCAGCACCCGGCGGCGCGAGCCGTCCTTGGGGTCCTGCGCGGTCTCCTGCGTCTCCTGCATGGGACTTCTCCTTCTGCACCTACTTGGTTCACAGACGCGGGTGTGCGGGTGCCCGGTCTGCGCGTACACGCGAGGAGGCCACTGCCGCGGGAACCGGTTCGGTGTCCTGCACGGCAATGGCCTCCTCGTCGTTCATGGTGCCGACGCGGCCCGCCCGTGGCGGTTGTCGCTGGGTGAGCCCGTTCGGCGTTCCTCCCGCCCGGGTCAGCGGGCGGGGGCGGTTCCCAGCGTAAGCGCGCCGGGGACCAGGGGGAACGTGGCTCAGGCGCCGACGCGGAAGCGGGCGAAGCGCTTGAGGGCGACGCCGTTCTCCTCGAGGACCTTGGCGACGGACTTCTTGTTGTCCTTCGCGAAGGCCTGCTCCAGGACGGAGTTCTCCTTCACGAAGCCGGTGACGCGACCCTCGACGATCTTCGGCAGGGCGGCCTCCGGCTTGCCCTCCTCGCGAGCGGTGGCCTCGGCGACGCGACGCTCGTTCTCGATGTCCTCGGCCGGGATGTCCTCGCGGGACAGGTACTTCGGCGCGAAGGCGGCGATGTGCTGCGCGACGTCCTTGGCGACCTCGGCGTTCTCCTTGTCCAGCTCGACCAGGACGCCGACGGCCGGCGGCAGGTCGGGGCTGGTCTTGTGGAGGTAGACCGCGACGAAGCCGTCACCGTCGAACTGGGCGAAGCGACGGAAGACGATCTTCTCGCCCAGGGTCGCGTTGGCCTCGTCGACGAACTGCTGGACGGTCTTGCCGGCCTCGATCTCGGAAGCCAGGGCGGCGTCCAGGTCGGCCGGGGCGGTCTTGGCCACGTGGGCGGCGATCGCGTCGGCGACCTTGACGAAGTTGTCACCCTTGGCGACGAAGTCGGTCTCGCAGTTGAGCTCGACCAGCACGCCGGACTTCTTGTCCTCGGCGATCAGCGCGGCGACGGCGCCGTTGGAGGCGTCACGGCCCTCGCGCTTGGCGACGCCCTTCTGGCCCTTGATGCGCAGGAGCTCGACGGCCTTCTCGACGTTGCCCTCGGCCTCGTCCAGGGCCTTCTTGCAGTCCATCATGCCGGCGCCGGTGAGCTCACGGAGCTTCTTGACGTCCGCGGCGGTGAAGTTCGCCATGGTGTGAATCTCTTCTCGCGTCTCGCGTGTCTGCGTGGGGATGTGCCGGGACCGTTGTCCGGTCCCGGCACGGGAGAGAGGGGCACCTACCGGCGTCGTACCGGCGAGTGCCCCTCACCCTTGGTACGTCAGGCCTGCTCGGCCGGAGCCTCGGCGGCCGGGGCCTCGGCGGCAGGGGCCTCAGCGACAGGAGCCTCGGCGGCGGCGGGGGCCTCCTCGGCCTTCTTCTCGCCCTCGATGAGGTCCTTCTCCCAGTCGGCCAGCGGCTGGTCGGCACCCGGCTCGGCCTTGGCGTCGCCCTTGGCGACACCGGCGCGGGACTTGAGGCCCTCGGCGACGGCGTCGGCGATCACGCGGGTCAGCAGGGTGACGGAGCGGATCGCGTCGTCGTTGCCCGGGATCTTGTAGTCGACCTCGTCGGGGTCGCAGTTGGTGTCGAGGATGGCGACGACCGGGATGTTGAGCTTCCGGGCCTCGCCGACCGCGATGTGCTCCTTCTTGGTGTCCACGATCCACACGGCGCTGGGAACGCGCTGCATGTCACGGATACCGCCGAGGGTCTTCTCCAGCTTGTCGTGCTCGCGCTGGAGGACCAGGAGCTCCTTCTTGGTGAGGCCGGAGCCGGCCACGTCCGAGAAGTCCAGCTCGCCGAGCTCCTTGAGGCGCTGCAGACGCTTGTAGACGGTCGAGAAGTTGGTCAGCATGCCGCCGAGCCAGCGCTGGTTCACGTAGGGCATGCCCACGCGGGTGGCCTGCTCGGCGATGGCCTCCTGGGCCTGCTTCTTCGTGCCGACGAAGAGGACGCTGCCGCCGTGGGCAACGGTCTCCTTGATGAACTCGAAGGCGCGGTCGATGTAGTTCAGCGACTGCAGGAGGTCGATGATGTAGATGCCGTTGCGCTCGGTGATGATGAAGCGCTTCATCTTCGGGTTCCAGCGGCGGGTCTGGTGACCGAAGTGGACGCCGCTCTCCAGCAGCTCCCGCATCGTGACGACGGCCATAGCCGTTCTCCTCAGGTGTTACGGCCCGGCTGCCGCGCAGGCCGTCCCGGGGCTCGCGCGATGGCGCTCCCCGTTCGGGTGACTGCGTGTACGGCCGGGTCAGGCTCGGTTTGTCCGTGGCGGTCAGGTGACAGCCACGCCTGACGCCCCGAACGTGCCGAGCCGCTTGAACCCGCTCGGTCGGGGACCGGGGCGGGCTCGGCGGACCGAGCGGCACTCGCACCTGGCGGGGGCGGCGGCCGAGCCGCATCCGTCCACCGGTGGCGGGGCGTGCGAAGTCGACCCGGCGGACCGGGTCGCGTGTGAAGTGTACGGGAAGCGCCGAGTGGGGGGCGACTCCGCAGGTGGCGGAGGGGCCGCGGACGGGCGGCCGCCCGGCGGCACGGGCGCCCCCGGCGCGGGCCGGAGCGCGGTCGGAGTGTGGTCGGAGTGTGGTCGGATTCTGGTCGGAGTGCCGTCGCCACGACGTTCGCCACGACGTTCGCTACGACGTTCGCGACGGTGGGTCCGCGGGGCCGCCGGGAAGCGCTTGTACACCGGATGACGGCGTCCGTACACCCATTCGGGGGATACCGCTCGTTCGCGGGGACGGTTTGTCCACAGGAATCCCGAAGGGGGTGGTGTGGGCGCTTCGCGGCCTGGACGCTCGGGCGCATGACTGGTCGTGGTGGGGTTCGGGGGATGTCGTCTACTTTGTCGGCTTTGCCGGCTTCGTCGGCGGCATTCTCGGTGCTGTTCGTGGTGCTGTGCGTTGTGATGGCGCTCGTCCTGGCGGGTGCTGCGGCCGCGCGCGGTCTTGGGTCTCTTGCCGTGGCGGGGCGTTCGGGCCCGGGTGACTCCGGGGGCGGCATCTCTGCCGGACCGGCGCCTGGACGGGCATGGCCGGTGGGTGGGCCCGGCGGGGTGCTCGGGCGGTTCGTGGCACCGGCGAAGCCGTGGTCCGCCGGGCACCGCGGCGTGGACCTGGCCGCCCCGGCGGCAGCGGAGATCAGGGCTGCGGCTCCGGGAGTGGTCACGTTCTCCGGGCTGGTCGCGGGCCGCCCGGTGGTGACGGTGACGCACCCCGGCTCGGGGGCTCCCGCCCTGCGGACCACCTATCTCCCCGTCACCGGCACTGTGCCCGTGGGCGGCACGGTCGGCGCCGGGCAGGTGATCGGGCGGCTGGCCCCGCTCGCCCCGCTCGCCGGAGAGGGGCGGCACTGTGCCGGGCGGGGCTGCCTGCACTGGGGTCTGCTGCGCGGCGACCGCTACCTCGACCCGCTCGCCCTGTTCGGCGCGGGCGCGGCGCGGCTGCTGCCGACGGGTTCGCCGACGGGCGCCTCGCCTCGACCGGGGCGACCTGTGCCGGTCGGCGGCTCAGCCGCGAAGGATCCGGCGGTTCAGCCGCGGGAGAGACCGTGCAGGGCCATCGCGACGGCGGCGTCGGCGATCTGCTCGGGGCTCTCGGCGAGGCCACCGACCGCGGCTCCTGCCGCCGCCAGTTGCTCGCCATGGCGGACGGCCGCCTCGACGACCCCCTGGAGCAGCGCCGCGGTGAGCCTCGGCTGAGTGTGGCCAAGCTCTTCCAGGGCCAGGGTGACCAGGCCGACCAGCTTCCCGTGCGCCGCCCGGATCCGCTCGCGCGCGGCCTCGTCGAGCTCCAGCGCCGAGATCGCCACGACCGCCCGGTGGCGCGGATCGGCGGCGAGCGCCAGCTGTCCCCGGACGTAGGCCTCGATGCGGCCGGCCGCCGTGTCGCAGCTCTCCATCCCGGCCTCGATCTCGGCCGCCCAGAGCGGGAAGTCCATCTCGCACAGCGCCTCGACCACCGCGGCGCGGGAGCGGAAGTACTCGTAGACCGAGGAGCGCGCGAGCCCGGTCCGCGCCGCGAGGGCGGGGAAGGTCAGCGCCTCCATGCCCCCCTCGGTGAGCAGGACGCGGGCAGCGTCGAGGAGAGCTGCCCGCTGCAGCTGGCGATGCTCGGCCACCGTGGCCGCTCGGATCTTCGGCACGCTCCCACTTTACGGAGACCTACACGCGGCCGATACGCCGCCGCGCAAACCTCGGGCTGCCCGGCCGGAACCGCACGCCCGAGCGGGCGGCCGCACGCACTACCGGACGTCCGACAGCTTGGCGCGCAGCTGCAGGACGGACTTGGTGTGGATCTGGCTCACCCGGCTCTCCGTCACCCCGAGGACCTGGCCGATCTCGGCGAGGGTCAAGCCCTCGTAGTAGTAGAGCGTCACCACTGTCTTCTCGCGCTCCGGGAGGGTGTTGACCGCCTGGGCCAGCAGCCTGCGCAGCTCCCGGTCCTCGGCCACCTCGACGGGGTTGTCGGCGCCGTGGTCCTCCAGGGTGTCCACCAGGCTCAGCCGGTCGCCGCCCTCCCCCACGGGGTGCAGCAGCTCGTCGAGCGCCACGACGTTGGCGAGCGACAGCTGGCTGAAGATGGCGTGCAGGTCCTCGATCGCGATGCCCATCTCCGCCGCGACCTCGGGCTCGTGCGGGGTCCGGCGCAGCCGGGCCTCCAGCGTCGCGTACGTCCGCTCGACCGCCTTGGCCTTCTGCCGCACCGAGCGCGGGATCCAGTCCAGTGCCCTCAGTTCGTCGATGATCGCGCCGCGGATGCGGCTGATCGCATAGGTCTCGAACTTGATGGCCCGGTCGATGTCGAACTTCTCGATCGCGTCGATCAGCCCGAAGACCCCGGAGGAGACGAAGTCGGCCTGCTCGACGTTGGAGGGCAGACCCACCCCGACCCGGCCCGCCACGTACTTGACCAGCGGTGAGTAGTGCAGGATCAGCTGCTCCCGCAGCCGCTGGTCGCCGGTCTCCTTGTAGGAGCGCCAGAGTTCCTCCAGCGCGCTGCGCGCGGGGCTGCCTGTCTCCGGCCCTCGGCGAGGTGAAGGCGCCGACGGGCTCGCGGACGGGGCCGACGGCGGGGGCAGTGCTTGGGCCCGGGGCGGAACCTGGGCCGGGCATGGGGCCTGAGCCGGGGGCGGAGCCTGCGTCGGGGATAGGGCCGGGGATGGGGCCTGCGTCGGGGGCAGCGTTGGAGCCGGGGGCGGAGCCTGCCGTCCCGGTCCGGGCGGGGGCGCCGGTGGTGGCACCGCCTCGGGCGCCTCCGTGACGGCACTCGCCCCGGTCGGACCGTCGGCGGCTGCGCCGATCCACGTGCCCGTACCGACCACGACCTCGCCCCCGCCGGTACCGGCGTCAGCCCCGTCGACCGCGTCGGACCCGACGGCATCGGGGCCGGCCGGGTCGGGACCGGCGGCATCGGCGGGCTGGCCGGGCACCGACGCCGGCCGGCCGCCCTGCCGTGACAGGCTCCCCATCGCCCCCGTCGCCTTGGGCGGGTACTCGGTCACGGGGCGCCGCTCGGTGCGCGGTCCTCCCGAGGACCGGGCGCCACCGGTCACTCTGTGTCCGGGAATGTGTGTGGGCATGCGTTGGTCTGCGCCGTTCTGCCGAGTCATGTGCTGATAGGGAAGGCATGTGGAGCGTAGCGTGACCGACTCACTGCAATGCGCTACCGCCACTCGGTCGTCCCTCGATCCGGTGGCGTTCTCGTCACCGGATCCGGGCACCCGCAGTGGACGAACCGGTTCGGCAGGTCAACCCCCCGATCTCCCGTCACTCCTTCTTGCAGCCCCCATCAGCGCAGCTGTTCGCCTCTCCCCGCGATCACCTCCTCCGCACGATTCGCCAGTGCGCGCCGTGCCGCTCCACGAAGCCGAGCGAGCCCAACTCGTAGAGCCGCTGGAGCACTTCGTCCGGCGGCAGCCCCGACTGCCGGGCCAGCCGCTCGACCGGCGCGCCCTCGGCCGTCGCCGGCACGGCCTCCAGCACCCGTGCGACCGGCGGCTCCAGCAGGTCCCGCGGCAGGACCGGCCCGGCCCGCGGCGGCGCGAGGTCGTCCCCGATCGCACCGATCAATTCCGTCACCTCCGCCGCGTCGGTGACCAGCGTGGCGCCGCCGCTGCGGATCAGGGCGTGCACGCCCGCCGAGAGTTCGGAGGTGACCGGCCCGGCCACGCCCATGGTGTGCCGGTTGAGGTCCCGCGCCCGTCTGGCCGTGCTCAGTGCCCCGCTCCGCACGGCCGCCTCCACCACCACGGTGCCCCTGGTGAGGGCCGCGATGACCCGGTTGCGCAACACGAAGCGGAAGCGGTTCGGGTGCTCCCCTGGCGGTAGTTCGCTGACCAACAGGCCCTGGACCCCGATCCGCCGGATCAATTCGGCGTTGCCCTTGGGATACGCGACATCGACCCCGCAGGCGAGGACACCGACGGTCAGCCCGCCCACCGCCAGGGCTCCGCGGTGGGCGGCGGCGTCGATCCCGTAGGCGGCTCCGGACACCACCACCCAGCCCCGCTCGGCGAGTTGGGCCGACAGCTCCCCCGCGACGTGCGCGCCGTAGGCCGTGCAGGCCCGGGAGCCCACCACCGCCACCGAGCGGAGGGCCAGCAGGCGCAGCGACCCGGTACCGGTCGTCCAGAGCCCGACCGGCCGCCCGTCGCCCAGGTCGTCGAGCTGGCTGGGCCACTCCGTGTCCCCCGGAATGATGAAGCGTCCACCGGAGGCTCGTACCCGTTCCAGGTCCTCGGCCGGGTCCAGACCGGGAAGTCTCGCCTGGTAGCCGGCCAGGCGGGGCCCGTCGAGCCCGGGGTGGTCGGGCACGGCGCCCTCTCGGATCGCCTGGACCACCTCGGCGGCGGCGAGCTGGCGGAGCCACCGGCCGACCACCGCGTCCCCGGGCTCGCTCAGGCGGCTGAGCAGCACCCGGGCGAGCCGCTCCGGCTCGGGCTGCGCGGCCGACGTCGTCGTCGGCGGCGGCGGCTGTTGAGGATCCGCCGTCATCCGGTTCATGCGTCACCGTCCTCGTCCGCCGGGTACTCGTCGCGGGCTCCTCCGATTGGGCCCTTCCCCGGACCGCTCCGCTGGGCGGGGACGCCCCCGAGACGCCCGAAGGCGCGTTCGGTGAGCGGAAGGCCGTGCTCCACGCCGGTGCGCAGGACCAGCGCCGTCCGCACGTCCCGTTGGTCCGGTCGGTCCCGGCCCGCGAGGTCCGCGACCGTCCAGGCGACCCGGAGCACCCGGTCCAGGCCCCGGGCGGTGAGCAGCCCGCGCTCCAACTGCCGTGCGGCGTCGTTCAGCGCGCCGGGGGCGAGCTGCCAGCGCGTCCGCAGTTCGTGCCCCGGGACCTCGGCGTTGACCCGCCAGGGCGTGCTGGCCAGCCGGGCGGCCGCCCGCTCCCGCGCGGCCAGCACCCGGGCCGCGATGATCTCGGTGGTCTCCGCCGTGGTGTCCCGCTCCATGAGCTCGACCCTGGTCACCGGGGCGACCTGGACCTGGAGGTCCACCCGGTCGAGCAACGGCCCCGACAGCCGCCCCTGGTAGCGGCTCACCATCGCCGGGGTGCACTCGCACCCCTCGCCCCGCCGTGAGTACCGGCCGCACGGACAGGGATTGGCCGCGAGGCAGAGCAGGAACCGGGCCGGGAGCCGGAGCGATCCGGCCGAGCGCGCGATCACCACCTCGCCCGACTCCAGCGGCTGCCGCAGCGCGTCGAGCACCCGGACGGGGAACTCCGGTGCCTCGTCCAGGAACAGGACGCCCCGGTGGGCCAGCGACACCGCGCCCGGTCTGGGCAGGCCGCTGCCGCCACCCACGATCGCCGGCATGGTGGTCGAGTGGTGCGGGGAGCAGTACGGAGCGCGGTCGATCAGCGGACGGCCCGCCGGGAGCAGGCCCGCCACCGAGTGCACCGCCGTGACCTCCAGTGCCTCCTTCTGCGTGAGCGGCGGGAGCAGCGAGGGCAGCCGCTCGGCCAGCATCGTCTTGCCGGCCCCGGGCGGCCCCTTCAGGTACAGGTGGTGTCCCCCGGCGGCGGCGATCTCCAGGGCCCGCCGGGCCTCGTACTGACCGGCCACGTCGGCCATGTCGAGGCGGGCCGCCTTGTCGTCGGGCAGACCTCGCACGCCCGCGCTCGGCAGCATGAGCCCGGCCATCAGGGGATCGGGGCGGCCCGTGATCGGATCGGGCGGCTCCTCCGGCGCGGGCACACCGGTGAGGACGGCGAGCAGCTGGCGCAGGCTGCGGACCCCGATCACCTTCGCCCCGGGGACGAGCGAGGCCTCGGCCGCCGTCTGCTCGGCGACGACGACCCGCTCGTACCCGGCGTCGGTGGCGGCCAGCACCGAGGGCAGCACTCCGCGGACGGGCCGCACCCGGCCGTCCAGCCCCAGTTCGCCGATGATCAGCAGGTCGGCGATGGCCGACGGGTCGAGCCGCTCGGCGGCGGCCAGCACGGCGCAGGCCACCGCGAGGTCGAAGCCGCTGCCGCTCTTGGGCACGGAGGCGGGGCTGAGGCCGACGGTCAGCTTGCGCTGCGGCCACGCCTCGCCGCTGTTCACGACGGCCGCGCGCACCCGGTCGCGGGCCTCGGACAGCGCCTTGTCGGGCAGGCCGACCAGGGTGAACGCGGCCACCCCGGGCTCCAGATCGGCCTGGACCTCGACGATCACCCCGTCGACGCCGACCAGCGCGACGGAACAGGTACGGGCGAAGGCCATCAGACCACCCCCCGCAGGTGGTCCACCGAGGCGGCGCCCCGGGACCGGTTGATGACCGCGACCAGGTCGATCCGCACCCCGCCCGGCGGGACGGGCGGCCACTGCGGATCGGCGGGCCCGGGGTCGTACCCGGGCCCGGCCAGCTGCGCGAAGTGCCCGGGCCAGCGCTCGGCCAGCCACCGCTCGGCCAGCCGCTGCAGCCGGGCCGCCTTGGCCTGGTCGATGGCCTCGGTCGGCTGCTGGAAGCCCCGCTCGGAGCGGGTCTTCACCTCGCAGACCGCCACGGTGTCGCCGTCGAGGGCGACGATGTCCAGCTCGCCCTCGGCGCAGCGCCAGTTGCGGTCCAGGATGCGGAGTCCGTCCTCCGCGAGGCGGCGGGCGGCGACCCGCTCGCCGTAGCGGCCGAGGCTGGTCTTGCTCGGCCTGTCCGGCCCGCCCTGGCGGGCCTGCCGGGTGATCGCGCCCTGCGCGGTCGGGTTCTGCACGGTCGTGTTCTGCACGGTGACCACCTCCGCCGTGGAGGTTGCAACGCCGTGCTCGACGGGACCCGGTATTTCCCTTTTCCTGTGGACAACTCGCGCCTGTGGATAACTTCCGTCACCCGCAGGAGTGAGAATCCCCGATTGCGCGAAATTCCCCTGGACAACGCGGAACCGGGCGGTCCAACGTCAGTTCCCGAAGCCGGCGTCGTCCGAGGGCAGCTCCAGATCGCTCTTCGCGAGTTCCTCGATGTTCACGTCCTTGAAGGTCAGCACCCGGACCTTGCGGACGAACCGGGCCGGCCGGTACATGTCCCAGACCCACGCATCCGCCATCGACACCTCGAAGAAGACCTCACCCTGGACCGAGTGCACCTGCAGCTCGTAGTCGTTGGTGAGGTAGAAACGTCGCTCGGTCTCGATCACGTACTTGAACAGGCCGACGACGTCCCGGTACTCCCGGTAGAGCTTGAGCTCCATCTCGGTCTCGTACTTCTCGAGATCTTCGGCACTCATCCAGGCGTCCCCTCAACTTGTCACGTCCACCCATTGTGGACCACCGCACCCACGCTCAGAGCCGTACCGGAGCGACCGGCGGGCCCTGTACCAGCAGTCGCTCCAGGAAGTCGGCCAGTCCGGCCGGGTAGACCGTCTCGGCGGTCCGCCTCAGCTCCTCGAGCGTCCACCAGCGTGCCGCGAGCAACTCGGCGTGTTCCTCGTCGCCCATGCCCGAGTGGTCGAGGCCGGTGGCCTCGGTCCGGGCCAGGTGGAACCACTGCTCCTGCTCGTAGCGCTGTCCCCGGAAGGAGAACGACACCGTGCCGTACCCCACCAAGGGCCCCAGCTCCACGCCCCGCAAACCGGTTTCCTCCACGAGCTCCCGCGCGGCGGCGTCGCGCACGTCCTCCCCGGGTTCCAAACCGCCTCCCGGGGTGAACCACCAGGTCACGTCCGGCACCGCCGGATCCGAGCCCAGGAAGAGGAGGACGCGGTCCGACCCGTCCAGCAGCAGGATCCGCGCCGCCTGGCGACGCCGTACCGTCATGGCAGCTCTTCACACCCCTTCCGTCCGCACCGGTGGTGGTACCGATCCTGCCACCCGACGCGTCCATCCGGGGCGATGTTCGACAGAGCGGCCCGGCAGGCGGCGGCCGCGCTCAGGATGCGCGCCCCCGACGGAACCGGCGGGCCAGACCGGCCACGCCGCCCACCGCCGAGGTCACGACGATCAGCGCCGCGCCGGCCACGGTGGCCACCGCCGCCGGGACCAGCGGACCGGGCTGAGCGGCCCGCGGACCGGCGAGGCCGTCGAACGCCGTGGTCCGGGTGAACCCACCCATCCGGCCGAACGGCATCGCGGTCGCCTCCACCCGGGCCTCGACGGCGTCGGCCGCGACGGTCCCGCCGTCGACAGACAAGTGGGTGCGGGAGTCGAGCGAGACGATCCGGTTGTCGCCGAGCAGGAAGAGCCGCCCCTGCGGCACCGTGACGTTGAAGGCCGTGCCCTGCGGACCCTGCGCCGCGAGGTAGGGCTCGGTGACCGGGGTCCCGTTCACCGTCAGCCCGCGGCCGTCCTCGGCGGAGGCCACGGTGTCCCCGCCCACCGCGACGACCCGCTTGACCATGAGCTCGCCGCCCCAGGCCTGGTCCTTGAAGACCACGACGTCACCCCGGCCGACGGAGCCGCCGTCGGTCTTCCGGGCGAGCACCGTGTCCCCGACCTCCAGCATGGGGGACATCGAGCCCGAGGGGATGTTGTAGGGCCGGTAGCCGACCGCGATCACGGCGAAGCCGCCGACCAACAGCACCAGGCCGAGCCCGATCAGGACGCCCTGGATCACGGCGGCCGCCCGGTGGCGCGGCCGGGTGGGCGTGACCGGCCGGTCGGCGGTCTGTTCCACGACACTGCTCATCGACACCGTCCAGCTCTGACCCGCCGGAGCACGCCCCGGGTGCGCCGGAGGCACAGGCGGAAAACCCGTCGGGCCGTGGCACGTCCGAGCAGATTACTCGTCGGTACCACGGCCCGCGCAAGAGCTGGGGAGGAGCTGCCGGAGCTCAGGAGTCCTTCCGGCGGTCCGACCTGTTCCGCACCCGGCGCACCAGTGGGAGCAGCGCCACGGCTCCCGCCGCGCCGGCCACCGGCGGCACCAGCGGCGCGCCCGCCGCCAGGCCCTTCTGGTCGAAGGTGCTCGGCACCGGCAGCGTCGCCCAGCGGTCGATCGGCCAGGCCACCACGAAGGCGCGCCCGATCACGTCGTCCACCGGAACGGTCCCGCCGCCCGGCTGGTCCATGTGGAAGCGGGAGTCCAGCGAGTCGTCGCGGTGGTCGCCCATCACCCAGATCCGGCCCGACGGCACCTTCAGCGGCCCGAAGGTCCGGCTGCACGGGTTGTTGCCCGGGAAGATGTACGGCTCGTTGAGCGCGACGCCGTTCACCTTGACCGGACCGCCGCTCTCGCACTCGACGGTGTCGCCGCCGACCGCGATGACCCGCTTGATCAGGTCCTTCTCGTTGGCCGAGGGCATCAGGCCGACGAAGCTGAGGACGTCCTGCACCCCCCGGAGGAAGGAGTTGCTGCTCTGCTGGACGGGCTCGTCGTTCAGCCAGCCGCCCGGGTCGTGGAACACCACGACCTCGCCGCGCTCGGGCTCGGCCCCGAACCAGGGGGTCAGCTTGTCCACGAGGACGCGGTCACCGACCTGCAGCGTGTTCTGCATCGACTCCGACGGGATGGAGAAGGCCTGGACGAAGAAGGTCTTGATCACCAGGGCCAGGACCAGCGCGATGCCGATCAGGATCGGCAGTTCCTTCCAGAACGATCGCGGCTTCTTGTCCTTGTCGGACGCCTTGCCCTCCGACTCGTCCGCCGGCCCGGCCCCGCTCCGGAGCTCGCCCGGGGTACCGCCCGTCCCGTCGCCCGGCTCGTCGGCGGACTGGGCCGCCGCGTCCTCGACCGAGGCCGACGGCGCTGCGGACTCGGCGGACCGGTCCGCCCGGCTGCCGGAGCCCTCGGGCTCTCCGGCGCCTGAGCGGGCGCCGATCACCAAATCCCCCACAACGTCTCCTCCCTGCTGTGCGGACGCCCGTGCGCCCGCGCTCGGAGTGCCGCACAGCGGGCACCACGCTCACTACGACCATGAACGCCTCAGGGCTGCCCACCACGGGCGCCCCTGACACCAGCACAGCCTCGACGCTCAGCCGGAAAGCCCGGCCGCGCCTGCACTTCTCTATCACTCCCAGGCATCCGGCTCGCGGTCCCACGCGCGCGACCCGGTGGGTCGGCGGCCGGCGTGGCCTACCGCGAAGGCCCGTCCGGCCTGCGAACGGCAAGCGGAAGGATGCCCAACACACCCATAACGAGCGGAGGTTCCATCGGAACCGGCCCAACGGGCACCGAATTCGGCGCAGTTCCGGCGGCCTGCGGAGCACGTGCCAGAGAGGAGAGTGAACTCGGCTCGTCAAGTTGATGGAAGCGGTCCAGCGGCCAGGCGATCACGAAGGCCCGGCCGACCACGCCGCTCAGCGGGATCGTGCCCTGGCCCGGATTCCCCATGTGGAAACGGGAGTCGGCGGACACGTCCCGGTGGTCGCCCATGACCCAGAGCCGGCCCTGGGGCACCTTCACCTTGAAGGGCTGCCGGGACGGCGGGTTCCCGGGCGAGAGGTAGGGCTCCTCCACCGGCGTGCCGTTGACGCTCAACCGCCCCTGCGCGTCGCAGCACTCCACGGTGTCCCCGCCGACGCCGATGACCCGCTTGATCAGATCCTGCTCGCTGTCGGACGGCAGCAGCCCGACGAAAGTGAGGACCTGCTTGGCCCCGCCCAGGATCGGACCGTCGTCGGACGGCTTGTGATCGCTCTCCAGCCAGCCGCCGGGGTCCTTGAACACCACGACGTCTCCGCGCGACGGCTCGTTGCCGAACCAGGGGGTGAACTTGTCCACCAGTACCCGGTCCCCGACCTGGATGGTCTGCTCCATCGACCCCGAGGGGATCACGAAGACCTGGATCATGAAGGTCTTCATCACCAGCGCCACCAGCAGGGCCACCAGGACGATCAGCGGGAACTCGCGCAGCAGCGAGCGCTTGCGCCGCCGGGCCGCGCGCTGCGCGGTGCGGCGTCGATCGGCCCGGCCGCGGGCCGGAACGACGCCGTCGCCACCCTCGGCGCCCTCCCCCGCCACCTCGGCGGGGTGGTCTGCCAGTCGGCCCCTACCTCTGGTCCCCATGACCACCCGTCCCCGCTGTCGCGGCGAAGGCCGCCGGCCGGTCCAGGCTGTTCCAGCGCGCGATCGGGAAGACCACCCAGTCCGCCCGGCCGATCACCCTGCCCTCCGGCACGAACCCGCCGCCGGGCTCGCCGAGGTGATCGCGGGAGTCCCGGGAGGCCCTGCGGTGGTCGCCCATCACCCACAACTTGCCGGCCGGCACCACCACGTCGAAGGCCACGCCGGACGGCTCGTCGCCCGGGGCGAGGTAGGAGGACTCGTCGATCGGCACACCGTTGACGGTGATCCGCCCGCCGGGCCCGGTGCTGGTCACGCGGTCGCCGCCGATGCCGATCACCCGCTTGACGTACACCGTGTCGCCGGCCGGGGCCAGCCCGAGGTCCCGGCCGAGCGAGCGCAGCCCGTCCCAGAAGCCGGCCGGCCGGTCCGGCTCCGGAAGGAAGGAGCCCGTCCCGTCGAACACCACGACGTCGCCCCGCCGGGGGTGCTCGCCGAAGGCGTAGGCGAGCTGGTTCGCGATCAGCCGGTCGCCGGGGCGGAGGGTGTCCTCCATCGACCCGGACGGCACCGTGAACGGCCGCGCGACGAAGGCGTTCACCAGGAGCAGCGCGGACAGGCAGATGCCCGCCAGGAGCAGGAGGTCCCGCGAGCGCGAGCGCCCCGGCTCCTCGTCGTCCGCAGCCTCACCATCGCCGGCCTCACCATCGCCGTCGGTCTTGCCATCGCCGTCGGTCTTGCCATCGCCGTCGGCATCGGCAACGCCGTCGGCAGCGCCACCGTCATCGGCCGCGTCGCCCACCGCGTCCGCGGAAACCGCCCTGGGACCCGCCGCAGGAGCAACCGCAGTGGCGGCGGCCGGAACGACCGCGGAAACGACCGCGGACCGCGGCGGCGAGTCCGCACCGGAGGGTGCGGGACTGCCGTCGCGGTCCGCGGGTGGTTCGTGCGTGCTCATCGGGGGCTGAGCTTACCGTGCGGCAGCCGCGCCCCCGGGAGCGCTCCGATCCCCCGGCGAGGCCGGGGGCCGGTGGATCAGCGGTCGCGCTTCTCCTTGATCTTCGCGGCCTTGCCGCGGAGGTCACGCAGGTAGTACAGCTTGGCGCGGCGAACCGCACCGCGGGTCACGACCTCGATCTTCTCGACGACCGGGGTGTGCACCGGGAAGGTGCGCTCCACGCCGACGTTGAAGCTGACCTTGCGGACGGTGAAGGTCTCACCGACGCCCGCACCGTGGCGGCGGATGACGACGCCCTGGAAGACCTGGACACGGGAGCGGTTGCCCTCGATGACCCGGACGTGGACCTTCAGGGTGTCACCGGCGCGGAAGGCCGGGATGTCGCTACGCAGCGAGGCCGCGTCGACAGCAGCGAGCTTGTTGCTCATGTTGCTCTCCATCGCAGGCGCCACGGGCCGCCCACGGAAGTTCGTCGCAATGGGGTCTGCTGCGGGCCGCATCGGCTGGCGGCGTTCCCCCCGTGGCGGGGGCGCCGGTCCACGTGACCCCTACGGGAGGGGCCCAGCGACAGACAGCAGCGGCCTATTCTTCCACACCCACGGCCGCGGACCGAAATCGGCCGAGCTCGTCGTCCCAGGCCAGACCGAGGACGGAGAGCGCCGCCCGGTCCTTCTTGTCGAAGGCGCCGTACTGCCAGCGCTCCACCAGGTCGGGGCGGTTCGCCAGCGTACGGGCGAAGGCCTCGTCCCGGCGCCAGCGGGCGATGCGCCCGTGGTTGCCGCTGAGCAGCACGTCGGGCACGGTCCGGCCGCGCCACTCGGCGGGCTTGGTGTAGACCGGGCCCTCCAGGAGGTCGGCCATCGCGCCGGGGGCGAAGGAGTCGTCCCGGTGGGACTCGGCGTTGCCGAGCACCCCCGGCAGCAGCCGGGCGATCGCCTCGACCATCACCAGCACGGCGACCTCGCCGCCGGCCAGCACGTAGTCGCCGATCGAGGCCTCGACCACCGGCATCCGGGTGGCCGCCTCCTCGATCACCCGCCGGTCGATGCCCTCGTACCGGGCGGGCGCGAAGGCCAGCCAGGGGCGGCCGGCCAGTTCCTGGGCCAGCTCCTGGGTGAACGGGCGCCCGCTCGGGGTGGGCACCACCAGCGTCGGCACCTGCCCCTCGGGGCCGGCGGCGACCACCGCGTCCAGGGCCTCGCCCCACGGCTCGGGCTTCATCACCATGCCGGGGCCGCCGCCGTACGGGCTGTCGTCGACCGTCCGGTGGACGTCGTGCGTCCAGTCCCGCAGGTCGTGGACGTGCACGTCCAGCTGGCCGCGGGCGCGCGCCTTGCCGACGAGTGAGACGTTCAGGGGTTCCAGGTACTCCGGGAAGATCGAAACGACGTCGAGCCGCATCCCCGTCTGGACGCCCTCGGCCGCCGTCACTTCTCGCCTTCCTGCGAGTCGCCGTGGGCGCCCTCCGGGGAGTCCTCCTGGGCGCCCTCGGCGGAGTCCTCCGGGGCCGCGGCGGCAGCGCTGCCCGCCACCTCGGCCCGCTCCGGGTCGATGAGCCCGGCAGGCGGGGTGATCACGGCGCGCTGGTTCTCCAGGTCGATGGTCGGCACGATCTGGCTGACGAAGGGCACCAGCACCTCCGTCCCGTCGGCCTTCCTCACCGTGAGCAGGTCCTGGTACGGCAGGTGGACGACCTCGGTGAGCTCGCCGACCGGGGTGCCGTCGGAGAGCACCACGTCCAGCCCGATCAGCTGGTGGTCGTAGTACTCCTCCGGGTCATCGGGGGTCTCGTCCGGGTCGACCTCGGAGATCAGCAGGGTGCCGCGGAGCGCCTCCGCCGCGTTGCGGTCCTTGACGCCGGCGAAGCGCAGCAGCAGCCGCCCGCTGTGCACCCGGCCGGACTCGACGGTCAGCGGCCCGACCGACGCGGGGTCGGTGAGCACGACGGCCCCCGGGCCGAGCCGGAGCTCCGGCTCGTCGGTGCGGACCTCGACGCTGACGTCCCCCCTGATGCCGTGGGCGCGGCCGATCTTGCCGACGACGAGCTGCACGGTGATCGTTCTCCTGGAGTTCCTGAGCTGGACGGGAAGCCGGCCACGTCCACGCCCTCGCGGGGCGGGAACACGGTGGCCGGATGCGAAAAGGGGGGGGCGGGGGCGGCCCCCACGCCAGCGCGGCCCCCCCCCCAGAGCGCAGCGCGCCGCGGACGGGACTGGCGGGGTGGTTATCCGACGA
>NZ_JBHWGD010000032.1:26337-50347 GCF_042733235.1 Kitasatospora sp. NPDC059722 | reverse complement strand
ACACTGTCGAGGGAGAATCCTCAGCGCCAGCGACCACGCCCCGCGCTCCTCGCCCCCCGCCCCGCCCCCCCCCCCCGGCCCCAAGCCCTGACGGCTGCACGGGCAGCTGCGTCAGCGGATGTTGTCCACGTCGACGAGGTCGACCCGGACGTTGCGACCGCCGAGGGCGCCGACCACGGTGCGCAGAGCGCGCGCCGTGCGGCCGCCCCGGCCGATCACCTTGCCGAGGTCATCGGGGTGCACACGCACCTCGATGGTGTTCCCCCGACGCAGGTTGCGCGAGCGCACCTGCACCTCGTCGGGGTGCTCGACGATGCCCTTCACCAGGTGGTCGAGGGCGTCCTCGATCACGATCAGGCCTCGGCGGCGGCGTCGGCCTCAGCCTCGGCCTTGTCCGACTTCTTGGCCTTCGGGGTGATGGCGACACCGGTGGTGGCGTCCTCGAAGCCGGCGACGGCCTTCGCGAACAGGTGCGAGAAGTCCTCGACCTTGGGCTCGGCGACCTTGAGCGGCGCCGGGGCCGGCAGGCCCTTGAACTTCTGCCAGTCGCCGGTCAGCTTGAGGATGGCGAGGACCGGCTCGGTCGGCTGGGCGCCGACGGACAGCCAGTACTGGGCGCGGTCGCTGTCGACCTCGATCTTCGAGGGGTTGTAGGTCGGCTGGTAGATGCCGATCTCCTCGATCGCGCGACCGTCACGCTTGGTGCGCGCGTCGGCGATGACGATGCGGTAGTGCGGGGAGCGAATCTTGCCGAGACGCTTGAGCTTGATCTTGACTGCCACGGGAGTGGATTCTCCTGGTGTTGACGTGGGTGAGCGGTCGCGTTCATCGCGTGGGGTTGCGGTGCGGACCGTTCAAGGGACACGCCAGCCGTAGGAGAGAGGGGTCCTGCTCGGCTGCCGAGTACTCAGCTGTCCATTCTGCCATACCGGCGCCAACCGCCTGGACCGGGCCTCCCGGGCACCGTCTGCGGACCAGGCTTCCCGGGCACCGTCCACCGAGCCGGACACGGAGCCGGAGCCGGACCGGCCGGCCCCCGGACCCACCTCGTGGGGCCGGACCGGACCGGGAGCCCCCGCTCCCGGTCGAGTCCACTGATTCCGTCCACGAGTCTTCCGATCGCACCCGCCGGTTCCGCTGCCCGCACAGCCGACCACCGGGTCCTGCCACCCGGTCACGCGACCCCGAACCGGTCACGTGAGCCCGATGGGCCCTGCCTTGCCGAACTTCTCGAACGCGCTTGTCGAACTCGTCGAACGTGCCGAACTCGTCGAACCCCGTCGAGATTGCTGAAATTGCTGAAATGGTTGGAACTACCAGAACCGCCGGAACCGCCGGAACTCCCGGAACCCCGGAACGAACCGCCGAACCCGACAGGATCAGGCGATCTTGAAGGGCTGCTGGCACGCGCCGCAGACGATGGACGCCTGCGCGAGCACCGACGGCACGACCCGGACGTTCCGCCCGCAGCCGCACACCGCCTTGACCCGCACGCCGCCCCCGGAGGAACCGTGCCGGGCGGCCGGCCCGCGGAAGGCGCGCGTCGCGCCTTCGCCGGCCACCGCCTCCTGGTGCGCACCCAGGGCGCGGTCCAGGCGTTCGATGGTCTCGGCGTACCGCTCCTGCGTCTCCTTGAGCATGGTCACCTGGGAGAACCCGCTGCTCGCGTGCGGTTCCACCGGGTGTGCCAGACCGAGCTCGGAGGCGAGCATCAGGAAGCGCCGGTTGTGGTAGCGGCCGGCCCGCGAGGTGTCCCGGATGTCCCGGGCCGCGGCCAGACCGTGGGCAGCCTCGTGGAGGAGCCGCTCGAAACCGAGCCGCGTGCCACAGGCCGAGGAGGACTCGCCGATCAGGGCCTCGGGCGAGGCCAGGTCCGGGAGGTCCTGGTGGTAGGCCTGGATGTCACTCCAGGCGGCGGCCAGTTCGGCCGCGAGGACGAGGGGCTGTGTCGTGCTCACGCTAGACCAACGATGGAGTGCGAGCCGATGTTCCGCCTGTTCCCGTTCTCCGGGAATTCCCAGGGAACTCCCAGGAATGCATGGTCGCGCGCGAATTGCGCGTTCCGGATCTGACGCAAGACCAACCCCCTGCCGGTTTCGGCCCGCGCAGCTCGGCGGGCCTGGTGAATTCCGTCCGGGGGGCGGGCTGTCGCACCCAGGACGTACGGCCCGTGGTCCTGTCGAAGTTGACAGGGCCACGGGCCGTACACCGTACCGCTATTCCGTTAATACCGGCAGTTGACCGGCCAGTAGGGATGTTGCGAGTCCGGAGCCCTCGACGAGAGTTACCGGATTCTTACCACCCGCATTCCGGGCAAATGTTGCCGGTAACGGTCATTACCCACCGCCGGTCGTACCGATGGTCGGGATCAGTACGCACGCGCGACGATCGCGATATTGCCTTCCTGGTCGTCCGTCTGCGGCACCGAACCGTCGGCGGCGACGATGCAGCGCACCGAGACGCCCTGCTCGGCCAGCTTGGCCTCGCCCTCCGGGCCGAGCTCGGCCCAGGAGATCCGGCCCCAGCCGGTGGCGGCGGCCTCGACGGCCTCGTCGAGGGTCTTGACGTCGACGGTGCGCGACTCGCGGCGCTCGCGGGACTGGCGCAGCAGGAGCGCCTGGTCGTCCTCCAGGACGCCCGGGAGCAGCTCGGCCAGGGCGTCGATCGAGACCGGCTCCTTGCCGCCCGCGATGCGGCGGACCAGCATCGCGGTGCCGTTCTCCAGGTCGCGCGGGCCGACCTCGATGCGGACCGGAACGCCCTTGAGCTCCCAGTCGACGGCGCGGCGGCCGAACGGGGTGTCGGTGCGGTCGTCGACGACCACGCGGACGCCGACGGCCTCCAGGCGGGCGCCGATCTCGCGGACCTTGGCGATGACCGCGTCGTCGCCCTTGATGGCGAGGACGACGGCCTGGACGGCGGCCAGGCGCGGCGGGACGCGCAGGCCGTTGTCGTCGCCGTGGGACATGATCAGGCCGCCGACCATGCGGGTCGAGACGCCCCAGGAGGTCTGCCAGACGTACTCGCGCTCGGCGCCCTGGAGCTGGTAGGTGGTGTTGAACGCCTTGGCGAAGTTCTGGCCCAGCTCGTGGCTGGTGCCCATCTGCAGGGCCTTGCCGTCGCCCATCATGCCCTCGAGGGTGAGGGTGTTGATGGCGCCGGCGAAGCGCTCCTTGGCGGTCTTGCGGCCGAGCACGACGTCGATGCCGAGCACGTTGGTCATGAAGTCGCCGTAGACCTGCGTGTGGATCATCGACGCGTACGCGCGGGCGTCCTCGTAGGTGGCGTGGGCGGTGTGGCCCTCCTGCCAGAGGAACTCGGTGGTGCGCAGGAAGACGCGCGGGCGCAGCTCCCAACGGACCACGTTGGCCCACTGGTTGATCAACAGGGGCAGGTCGCGGTGGCTCTGCACCCACTTGGAGAAGTACTCGTTGATGATCGTCTCGGAGGTCGGCCGGACGACGACCGGCTCCTCCAGCTGCTTGCCGCCGCCGTGGGTGACCACCGCGAGCTCGGGGGCGAAGCCCTCGACGTGCTCGGCCTCCTTGGTCAGGTACGACTGCGGGATGAACATCGGGAAGTAGGCGTTCTGCGCGCCGGCTTTCTTGATCCGCGCGTCCATCTCCTGCTGCATCCGCTCCCACAGGCCGTAGCCGTACGGTCGGATGACCATGGTGCCGCGCACCGGACCGTTGTCGGCCAGCTCGGCCTTGTTGATGAGGTCCTGGTACCAGCGCGGGAAGTCTTCCGCCTGAGGGGTGAGAACGGGTGCCTTAGCCATGGCCCGAATGGTACGGGGAGCGGCCCCCTGACTTCGAATCGGTATCACACCCGCGGCGGACGGCCACCCCGGCCACGGGACGCCACGGCTCGGCCACGGGACGACCACCGCGCGACCACGGGACGGACGGGGCACGACCACGGGACGGACGGGGGCGCGGACGCGGGACGACCCCCGCCGACAGCAGGGGGCGCACGACCGCGACACGCGCGCACCACCCTGCACCCCTCTGGACGCCGCGCCCGAGCCGCTGTTCGCTGGAGTGGGGCGGGACTTTGGGGGAGCCGTAGCAGCACACCGAAGGACCGGATGGGAGGCCGCGATGGCTTCAGCTCGGACGACCGGCACGACCGAACGACCAGCGGGCGCACGACCGCACCACCCCCACGCGGGGGGCGCGTGGCCCGCGCGGGCGCGCGACTGGGCCGAGATCCAGGAACGCATGCTGGTACCGCTGTACGAGGCGGTCTACGACCGGCTGGAGGTCGGCCCGGCGAGCAGTGTGCTGGGCCTGGGCTGCCGCTCCGGGCTGGCGCTCCTGCTGGCGGCCGGCCGGGGTGCCCAGGTCGCCGGCCAGGAACCCCGGGACGAACTGCGCGAGCTCGCGCGGGACCGTCGGCTGCAGGTGTGCGCGGGGGCCCGGCCGGCCACCGCGCTCCCCCGCTCGGCCCATTCGCTGGTGACGGTTTTCGAACAGCTCCCGGCGAGCGCCGAACCGCGCACGGTGGTCGCCGAGGCCGCCCGGCTGACGCTGCCCGGCGGGCACGTGGTGCTGGCCGCCTGGGGGCCGCAGGAGCGCTGCGAGAGCGCCGCGGTGCTGGACGTGGCCCGGCGGATGGCCGGCCGCACCACCGCGCGCGACCCGTTCGACCTGAGCGCGCCGGGCGCCCTGGAGGACCTGATCGCCGCGGCCGGCCTGCGTCCGGCCGGCAGCGGCCGGGTGAGCTGCCCGTTCGCCTATCCGGACCTGGACAGCGCGGTGCGCGGCCTGCTCTCCACCGGGCTGTTCGAGGCCGCCGAGGAGTTCTCCGGCGGCGCGCTGGTGGCCAAGGAGCTGGAGGAGGCGCTGCAGCCCTACCTGCGCGCCGACGGGTCGGTCCGGATGGAGAACGTGTTCCGCTACCTGATCGCCGAGCGTCGCCGCTGAACCGGGCACCGCGGCACACGCGGCGCGGCACGCACGGCCCGGCACACGCACGGCCCGGCACATGCACCGCAGCACACGCGGCCCGGCACGAGCGGCCCGGCAGACACGGCACGCCGGAACCCGGCGGACCGGGGGCACACCCCGAGACGGACGAAACCGGGAGCGCCCGCCACCACGGCGAGCGCCCCCGGCCTTCTGCCCGCGCTTCCCCGAACGGCCCTGCACGACCCCGCCGCGCACCACCGGGCCCCGCCGCGCACCGAACGGCCCTGCACGGCCCCGCCGCGCACCACCGGGCCCCGCCGCGCACCGAACGGCCCTGCACGGCCCCGCCGCGCACCACCGGGCCCCGCCGCGCACCGAACGGCCCCGCATGGCTCCACCGGGACCCGCCGCGCCCCGCCGCCCTACGAAGCGTCCCCGTCCTCGGCCGCCTCCCGCGGCACCCCGGCGGCCCGGTAGGCCTGCGCCTCGTCCAGCGTCTCCGCCTCCAGCAGCGCCGCCGCCAGCGCGTCGAGCCGGGTCCGCTGCTCGGTCAGGATCCGCACCGCGTCCTCGTAGCACTCGGCGACGATCCGCCGGGCCTCCTCGTCCACCGCGTCGAGCGTGGTCGGGGCGGCGGAGAGCCCGTACGCCCCCTGCGGGTCGGCGGGCACGGCGGTGAGCCGCCCGACCCGCTCGCTCATGCCCCAGCGGCCGGCCATCCCCCGGGCGATGTTGGTGACCTGCTCCAGGTCGCTCTCCGCGCCCGTGGTGATGACCCCGTAGACGACCTGCTCGGCCGCCATCCCGCCGAGCGCGCCGATGATCCGGCCGCGCAGGTAGGGCTCGGTGTACGAGTAGCGGTCGTTCTCGGGCGTGGAGAGCGTGACGCCGAGCGCCCGGCCGCGGGGCACGATGGTGATCTTGCGGACCGGGTCGGCGCCGGGCTGGAGCATCCCCAGCAGCGCGTGCCCGCTCTCGTGGTACGCCGTGCGCTCGCGCTCCTCCTGCGGCATCACCAGCGGCCGGACGGCGCCGAGCTGGACCTTCTCCAGCGCGTCCGAGAGGTCCCGCTCGTTGACGGCGTCCTGCTTGCGCTTGACGGCCAGCAGGGCGGCCTCGTTGACGAGGTTGGCGAGCTCGGCGCCGGTCATCCCGGGGGTGACCTTGGCCAGCCGGGTGAGGTCGGCGTCGCCGGCCAGCGGGACGGTCCGGGAGTGGATGGCGAGGATCGCGGCGCGCCCCTCGCGGTCCGGCGGACTGACGGTGATCCGCCGGTCGAAGCGGCCGGGGCGCAGCAGCGCGGGGTCGAGCACGTCGGCCCGGTTGGTCGCGGCGATCACGATGACGCCCTCGGAGCCGGTGAAGCCGTCCATCTCGGTGAGGATCTGGTTGAGCGTCTGCTCGCGCTCGTCGTGCCCGCCGAGGCCGCCGCCCCCGCCGCGCTGGCGGCCGATGGTGTCGATCTCGTCGATGAAGACGATCGCCGGCGCCACCTTGCGCGCCTCGGCGAAGAGTTCGCGGACGCGGCTGGCGCCGACGCCGACGATCATCTCGATGAACTCGGAGGCGGAGGCGGAGAAGAACGGCACGTTGGCCTCGCCGGCGACGGCCCGGGCGAGCAGCGTCTTGCCGGTGCCGGGCGGGCCGCTCAGCAGCACGCCGCGCGGCATCTTGGCGCCCATCATGCGGTACCGCTGCGGGTTCTTCAGGAAGTCGACGACCTCGGCGAGTTCGGCCTCGACCTCGTCGATGCCGGCCACGTCGGCGAAGGTGGTGCGCTTGCCCTCCTCCGCGACCACCGGCTTGGGCGGCGCCTTGCGGCCGAGCGGCCCGGCGCCGAGGCCGCCGGACATCCGACGGGCGAGCAGCACCCAGATGAAGACCAGCAGCAGCATCGGGGCCAGCGAGAGCAGCAGGTTGGAGAGGAAGCTGCGCTGCTGGACGACCGGCGAGGTGGCGGTGACCTCGATGCCCTGCTGCTGGAGGGTGGCCCAGAGGTTGTCGTTGGCGAAGGAGGGCCGCTGGGTGGCGAAGTCGGTGTAGTCGCCCTTGGCGCCGTCCGGCCGGGGCTGGGCGGACTTGAGGGTGCCCTCGATGGCGTCGCCCTTGGAGTAGATCTTGGTGATGTTGCCCTTGTTCAGCTGGTTGTTGAACTCGGTGTAGGAGATCGTCGTGGCGCCCTCGTTGCCGAAGAAGGACAGCAGCACGTCCGAGATCAGGAACACCACGAGCGCGGTGAGGATGAGGCCCATCCAGCCGCCGGGCATCCGGCGGCGGGGTGGCGGCGGGGGCGGGGCGCCCTCCGACCGCCAGGGCTGGTCGGGGGTCTGGCGCGGCGGGACGGGTTCGGTCACCTCTCGGACGATACGGACGCACGCTCGGGCGGGCCAACCGCAACGCCGCGCCCCAGAGCGGCCGCGGGTCAGCCCCGCGCGGCCTCCCGACCCGCCCCAGAGCGGCCCCGGGACAGCCCCGCCGCGCCCCGAGCGGCCCCGACCGCGGCCGCCCCCACCCCGCCCGCCGGACGCCCGCCGGACGCCCGCCGGGCACACCCGCTAGGCGCCCGAGCCCGGCCACTCCTCGACGGTCATCGCGAACCGCTCGTGGTCGCGCCAGGCGCCCTGCAGGAACAGCATCCGCGGCGTGTAGCCCTCGTGCCGGAAGCCCAGCCGCTTCGCCAGCGCGATCGACCGCTCGTTGTCCGGCTGCACGTTGATCTCCAGCCGGTGCAGCCCGAGCCCGCCCGCCGGCTGCGGGGCGAAGCAGCGGTCCACGACCAGCCGCATGCCCTCGGTCATCCGCCCGGTGCCGGCGAACGGCAGGTAGGAGTCGTAGCCGAGGGAGGCGTTGCAGAAGCGGCCCATCACGATGTTGGCCACGTTCACCTTGCCGACCAGCCCGCCGGTCTCGCGGTCGACGATCAGGAAGGTCCGCAGGCCGGCCCCCTGGCGCTCCAGCAGGTCGGGCAGCCCGTTCGGCTCGACCGGGTTCCACCGCCCGACGTGCTCGGCGGACCGTCGGACCGCCTCGGCGTACGCACCCTCGTCCTCGGCCCGCGGGGCCCTGATCGTCACTCGCACCCCACCATCATCGGACACGCGATCGGCCCGCCGCCCGGATAATCCGGACGACGGGCCGATCGGTGACGACGGCGGGGACGGTGGCGGGCCGACGGGCCCCGGCCGGGCCGACGGGCACCGGACCGCCCGGATGCCTACAGCAGGTCCTTGAACTCCTTGGGGAGCTCGAAGTCGGCCGGTCCCTTGCCCGCGCCGAGGCCGAACGCCCCGCCGTCGGCCGGGGCCTGGGCGCCGCCCGGGCCGAGTGCGCGCCGCTCGGCGGCGGCCGCCTCCTCCTGCGCGCGCTTCAGCGGGTTGCCGCTCTTGCGCTTGCCCTTGGCCTGCGGGGCCTTCTTCGCGGACTTCTTCGCGCCGCCGCCCATGCCCGGGATCCCCGGCATGCCGGGCATGCCCTTGCCGGAGGCCATCGCGGACATCATCTTGCGGGCGTCGAAGAACCGCTCGACCAGGTTCTTGACCTCGCCGACCTGGACGCCCGAACCCTTGGCGATGCGGGCCCGGCGGGAGCCGTTGATCAGCTCCGGCTCGGCGCGCTCGGCCGGCGTCATCGACTTGATGATCGCGCCGACGCGGTTGACGTCCTTGTCGTCGATGTTGTTGATCTGCTCGCGGATCTGGCCCATGCCGGGCAGCATGCCGAGCAGCTTGGAGATCGAGCCCATCTTCTGGACCTGCTCCAGCTGGGACAGGAAGTCGTCCAGCGTGAAGGCCTTCGGGCCGCCGCGCAGCTTGGCGGCGATCTTCTCGGCCTCGGCCTGCGAGAAGGTCTGCTCGGCCTTCTCGATCAGCGAGAGGACGTCACCCATGCCGAGGATGCGCGAGGCCATCCGGTCCGGGTGGAAGGCGTCGAAGTCGTCGACCTTCTCGCCGTTCGAGGCGAACATGATCTGCCGGCCGGTGACGTGCGCGACCGACAGGGCGGCACCGCCGCGGGCGTCGCCGTCGAGCTTGGAGAGCACGACACCGGTGAAGTCGACGCCGTCGAGGAAGGCCTGCGCGGTGGTGACCGCGTCCTGGCCGATCATCGCGTCGACGACGAACAGGACCTCGTCCGGCTCGACCGCGGCGCGGATGTCCGCGGCCTGCTGCATCAGCTCGGCGTCGATGCCGAGGCGGCCGGCGGTGTCGACGACGACGACGTCGTACTGCTTCTGCTTGGCGTACTCGATCGAGTCCTTGGCCACCTGCACCGGGTCGCCGACGCCGTTGCCCGGCTGCGGGCCGTAGAAGGCCACGCCGGCGCGCTCGGCGACCACCTGGAGCTGGTTGACCGCGTTGGGGCGCTGGAGGTCGCAGGCGACCAGCAGCGGGGTGTGCTTCTGCTTCTTCAGCCAGTGGCCGAGCTTGCCCGCGAGGGTGGTCTTACCGGCACCCTGCAGACCGGCGAGCATGATCACCGTGGGGCCGTTCTTCGCGAACCGCACCCGACGGGTCTCGCCGCCGAGGATCGCGATGAGCTCCTCGTTGACGATCTTGATGATCTGCTGCGCCGGGTTCAGCGCGCCCGAGACCTCGGCACCGAGCGCCCGGTCCTTGACCTGCTTGATGAAGGCCCGGACGACCGGCAGCGCGACGTCCGCCTCCAGCAGCGCGATGCGGATCTCGCGGGCGGTGGCGTCGATGTCCGCCTCGCTGAGGCGGCCCTTGCCACGGAGGTTCTTGAACGTCGCTGCGAGGCGATCGGAAAGGGTGTCGAACACGTCGTCGCGGGTCCTCTGCGGCATCGGTATCGGTACGGTCGTCGCCCCCAAGGGTATCCGGCCACCCCGGGTACGGTCTCCACCCCCGTACGGACCGGGTCCGCGGCCCCTTCCCGCCGGGCCCGCGACCCCGTTCAGCCCAGTGCCGCGCGGACCGCGGCCGCCACCTCCCCGGCCCGCTGGGCGGCCAGCGGGCGGCCCTCCCCGTCGGTCAGGTAGAAGGAGTCGACGGCGTCCGCGCCGAGCGTGGAGACGTGCGCGGTGCGCACCCGGACGCCGGCCTCGTCCAGCGCCCGGCCGATCCGGTGCAGCAGCCCGGGGGCGTCGTGCGCGCGGACCTCCAGGACGGTCGCCGTCGCCGAGGCCACCGCGGGCGCGACCGTGACCAGCGGCGGCGGGGTCGGGATGCCCCGGCGCCGCGGGGCCGCCGCGTCCCGCTCGGCGAGCCGGCGGGCGACGTCCAGCGAGCCGTCCAGCGCCCGGCGCAGGTCCGCGCGCAGCCGGGCGGCCTCCGGCAGCTCGCCGTACTCGGCCGCCACCCGCCAGGAGAGCAGCAGGACCGGGCCCGCGCCGATCGGGTCCAGCTCGCGCAGGCCCGCCGAGCGGACGGTCAGCCGGTGCAGCGCGAGCACCCCGGCGACCGTGCCGAGCAGCCCGGGCCGGTCCGGGACGGCCAGCGTCAGCTCCACGCCCATCGGCTCCGGCGGGGTCGTGAGGGGCGGCTGCGCCGCAGGCGGGCCCGCCGTCTCCGCCTGGGCCTGGAGCGCCAGCGCCGGGGCGTCGGTGCGCGCGGCCTCGACGGCGAGCCGCTCCTGCTCGGCCGTGGGCGCCGCCTCGGCCGGCGCCGCCGGTCCCCCGGACAGCTGGGCGGCGGCCCGCGCCACCAGGCCGTCCACCAGCGAGGCGCGCCAGGTGCTCCACGCCGCCGGGCCGGTGGCCAGCGCGTCCGCCTCGGTGAGCGCGTGCAGCAGTTCCAGGCGCGGCAGGGTGGTGACCACCTTGGTGATCGCCTCGACGGTGGCCGGGTCGTCCGGGTCCCGCCGGGTGGCGGTGTCGACCAGGGTCAGGTGGTGGCGGACCAGCACCGCGAGGGTCTCGGTGTCCTCGGGGTCGAAGCCCATCCGGACGGCGACGTCGCGCACGATCACCTCGCCGGCCTCGCTGTGGTCACCAGGCCAGCCCTTGCCGATGTCGTGCAGCAGCGCGGCGACCAGCAGCAGGTCGGGCCGGGCCACCCGGCGGGTCATCGCGGCGGCCCGCACCGCCGTCTCGACGAGGTGGCGGTCCACCGTCCACCGGTGCACCGCGTTGCGCTGAGGGCGGCAGCGGACCCGCTCCCAGTCCGGCAACAGCCGGGTGACCACGCCCTCGGCCTCCAGCGCCTCCCACACCGGCACGGCCGCCTCGCCGGCGCCGAGCAGCGTGACCAGCTGCTCGCGCGCCTCGTCGGGCCAGGGCACCGGCAGCGGGCGGCACTCGGCGGCGAGTCTGCGGACCGTCGCGTACGAGACGGTGAGCCCGTTCTGCGCGGCGGCGGCCGCGGCGCGCAGCGGCAGGACGGGGTCGGCGGCCGGGCGGGCGCCCTGCGCGAGCACCGCCTCGCCGTCCTGCTCGACGACGCCCTCGGCGAGCGGGCGGCGCTCGACCGCGCCGCGCGCCACCGCGCCCGAACCGCGCCCGGCGCCGCCGAACGGGAAGGCCAGCCGCCCCGGCCGTCGGCCCCGGCCGGACCGGGCGGCGAGCACCCGGTCCACCGCCCGCCAGGTGACGTCGCTCGCGTAGGCGATGGTCCGGGCCGCCTCGTAGACCTGGCGCAGCAGCGCGTCGGCGTCCAGCACGCCGAGCCGCTCGGCGACCTGGTCCTGGTCCTGGAGGCTGAGCCGCTCGGTGGCCCGGCCGGTGGCCAGGTGCAGCGCGTCCCGGACGTCGGCCAGCCGCAGCGCGGCGTCGTCGAGGCCGTCGCGCGGGGCGTCGGCGAGCCAGGTCGCGGCGACCGCGTTGAGCGCGACGACGTCGCGCAGGCCGCCCCGGGCCTCCTTGAGGTCGGGCTCCAGCAGGAACGACAGCTCGCCGTGCCGCTCGGCCCGCTCCCGGCCGAGCTCGCGCAGCTCGGGCAGCCGGGCCGGGGCGCCGGCCCGCCAGTCGCCGAGGACGGCGGAGCGCAGGGCCGCGGTCAGCGATTCGTCCCCGGCGACGTGGCGGGCGTCCAGCAGGCCGAGCTGCGCCTTGAGGTCGGCGGCGGCGACGGACCGCGCCTCGGCGACGGTGCGCACCGAGTGGTCGAGGGAGGCACCCGCGTCCCACACGGGGTACCAGATCCGCTCGGGCAGCTCCCGGTCGATCCGGCCGGAGTGCAGCAGGAGGACGTCGAGGTCGCTGCGCGGGGACAGTTCGCCGCGCCCGTAGCCGCCGACGGCGACCAGGGCGACGCCGGCGGGGGCACCGGCGGACGCGAGCAGGCCCGCCAGCCAGTCGTCGGTGAGCCGGGCGAGCGCGGCGCGGCGTTCGCGGCCGGCCGGGCCGGGGCCGGCGAGCAGCGCGGCCCTGGCCGCTCCGTAGCCGGCGGGACCGGAATCGGAAGGACTGGTCTCGGTGGTCATGCGGGGTCCCGTCCGTCGGGCGGTTGTGCGGGGTGGCGCCGGCGGGCGGGCCGGGTGCCGATGCGCCGCCGGGCGGGGGGGGGGGGCCCGCCAGGCCGGGGGCCCCCCCGCCCGCGGCGCCCGGGGCGCGGGCCCGCCCCCCCCCCGCCCGCGGTGCGTCATGTCGTCAGAGCGCGTCCGGTCCGCGCTCGCCGGTGCGGACCCGGACGGCCGTGTCGACCGGGATGCTCCACACCTTGCCGTCGCCGATCTTGCCGGTCCTGGCCGCCTTCACCAGGACGTCGATCAGCTGGTCGGCGTCGTCGTCCTCGACCAGGACCTCGATCCGGATCTTGGGCACGAGGTCCACGGTGTACTCGGCGCCGCGGTAGACCTCGGTGTGGCCGCGCTGGCGGCCGTAGCCGCTGGCCTCGGTGACGGTCAGCCCGTGCACCCCGAAGGCCTGCAGGGCGGCCTTCACGTCGTCCAGGCGGTGCGGCTTGATCACGGCGGTGATGAGCTTCATCGGGCGTCGACCTCGGTCTTCTCGGCAGTCGGGGCGGCGGGCTTCTGAACGTCGGCCTTCTGGGCCGTGGTCGCCGCGGCGGCCGCGGCCGGGGCGAGGGCCCGGGCCAGACCGGCGCCCACCGCGCTGAAATCGTAGGCGGACTCGGCGTGTTCGGCCTGGTCGATGCCGGCCACCTCCACCTCCTCGCTGACCCGGAACCCGACCGTCTTGTCGATCGCCTTGGCCAGCAGCCAGGAGACGACGAAGGAGTACGCCGCGACCACGGACACGCCCAGCGCCTGCTTGCCGAGCTGGTCGAGACCGCCGCCGTAGAACAGGCCCTTGGCGGTCTGGCCGACCCCGCCGGTGGCGAACAGGCCGATCAGCAGCGAGCCGATCGCGCCGCCGACCGCGTGCACGCCCACCACGTCGAGCGAGTCGTCGAAGCCGAGGCGGTACTTGAGGGAGATGGCGGCGGCGCAGACGGCGCCCGCGATCAGGCCGATCGCCACCGCGCCGAGCGGGCTGACCGAGCCGCAGGCCGGGGTGATGGCGACCAGGCCGGCCACCGCGCCGGAGGCGGCGCCCAGGGTGGTGAACGCGCCGTGCTTGAGCTTCTCGAAGACCAGCCAGCCGACCAGCGCGGCGCCCGTCGCGACCTGGGTGTTGACGAAGGCCATCGCCGCGACGCCGTTGGCGGCCAGTGCCGAGCCCGCGTTGAAGCCGAACCAGCCGAACCACAGCAGGCCGGAACCGAGCATCACCAGCGGCAGGCTGTGCGGGCGCATCGGGTCCTTCTTGAAGCCGATCCGCTTGCCGAGCACCAGGCAGAGCGCGAGTCCGGCCACGCCGGCGTTGATGTGCACGGCCGTGCCGCCGGCGAAGTCGATGACGCCGTTGCGGTCACCGAGCCAGCCGCCCTTGCCGCCGTCCACCATGAACACCCAGTGCGCGACGGGGAAGTAGACGACGGACACCCAGAGCGCGACGAACAGGCCCCAGGCGGCGAACTTGGCGCGGTCCGCGATGGCGCCGCTGATCAGCGCCGGGGTGATGATCGCGAACATCAGCTGGAACACGGAGAAGGCCGTGACCGGGATCGTGCCCGACAGCTCGTTCAGGCCGATCCCGCGCATCCCGAGGAAGTCGAGGTTGCCGATCAGGCCGAAGCCGGCGTCCGGCCCGAAGCTGAGCGAGTAACCGTAGAGGACCCAGAGCACCGTGACGATGCCGAGCGAGAGGAAGCTCATCGCCAGCATGTTGAGTGTGCTCTTGGCCCGGACCATGCCCCCGTAGAAGAAGGCCAGGCCCGGGGTCATCACCATGACCAGGGCCGCACTGATGAGCACGAAGGCGGTGTCGCCCGCGCTGAAGCCGTCCGGCATCGGCGTCTCCTCTGCGTGAAAGCCGATCCACCACCCGGGTACCTGTCCCGTGCCACCCGGGGTGTCGGCGATGAAGAGGAGAGTGCCGAAGGCGGGTTTCGGCCAGTGCGGCCGGTTGTTTCGCGGCCGTGACGCGTGCGACGCGCGGGTTACACCTGCGTGAACCGCAGCCCCGTCGGGGGTCCGGATGGGTTACCGTGCCGCCGCACGCCACGCCCGGTGCCGCAACCGCCACCGACCGTGGCGGCGGCGGCCGTCACGGTCGGTGGAGTCCGGCGGGGGCGTGGCTCAGACCACCGAGACGTACTCGGGGATGTCCTGGACGACCCTTTCCTTCAGGCGGCTCACCGCGTCCACGCCCTTGAAGCGGACGGCCGCGGCCTCCGTGGTCTTGCGCACCCGCGAGTTCAGCCGCTCGGAGCGGACCTTCGTCGCGATGTCCACCGCCTGCTCGGCCATCAGCGCGGCCTGCTCGGCCTCCTTCTGCAGCAGGTGCACGCTGGCCATGCCGATCAGGTTGAAGGCGTACGAGCGCACGTGGTCGCCGTCCTGGCGGAACAGGTCCACCGCGCGCTCCATCACCGGCGCGGACATCGACGCGTACAGCTCGGAGTTGTCGGAGTGGTAGGCGAGGTCGCGGAAGGAGTGCGCGTTCTCGGCGTTCAGCTCGGCGGGCGAGAAGAACTTCAGCCAGTCCGGCTCCTCGTCCCCCTCGCGGATGTCGGTGAAGGTGTCCTCGGCCAGCCGCACCGCCCGGGCGCAGCGGTTCACCTCGCCAATGGTCGCGTAGGCGCGCGCCTCCATCGCGTACAGCAGGGCCTGCTGGCGCGGGGTGGCGGTGTCGCGGCTGCCGTACTGGGCGAGGTGGATCAGCTCCAGGGCGTCCTCGCCGCGGTTGAGGTGGATCATCTGGCGGCTCATGTCGGTGAGGATCAGCGCGCCGAACGGGCGGTCGCCGGCCTCCTTGGCGGCGTGCAGCGCGAGCACGTAGTACTTCTGCGCGCTCGGGTGCATGCCGACGTCGTAGGACATCCACCCGGCCAGGTGGGCGAGTTCGGCGGTGAGCCGGAACAGCCGCCGGGTGGTCTGCTCGGGGTAGCTCTCCTGGAGCAGGTCGGTGACCTCGTGCAGCTGGCCGACGACGGCCTTGCGGCGCAGCCCGCCGCCGTTCTGCGCGTCCCACTGGCGGAACATGACCGTGGTCTGCTCCAGCAGTTCGAGCTCGGGCTCGGACAGCCGGCCGGTGAACGCCTCGCCGCCGTTGGCCGCGGTCAGGATCGGGGTGGGGGTGCCGTTCGGGCCGGGGGCGAGCCAGCGCTGCATCGGCTCGATCAGGGCGGCGCCCGCGGTCAGCGCCAGCGAGGTGCCGAGGAAGCCCCGGCGGTTGAGCATCAGGTCGCTGCGGGAGTAGTCACTGATCAGCTGGACGGTCTGCGGGGCGCTCCACGGCAGGTCCACGCCGCCGCCGACGGTGGAGACCGGGATCGCGGCGCGCAGGCCGAGGTCCTCGATCGAGACGACCGAGCCGAAGCGCTCGGAGAAGAGCTCCGACATGATCTTGGGGATCGGCTCGCGCGGCTGCTCGCCGTCCAGCCAGCGCCGCACGCGGGAGGTGTCGGTGGAGACGTGGTGGGCGCCGATCTGCCGGGCCCGGCGGTTGACCTGGCGGGCCAACTCCCCCTTGGACCAGCCGCTGCGGGCGAACCACGTGGTCAGCTTCTCGTTGGGTTGCTTCTCTGCCATGGGGAACGTCCCATCCCGCCCGGCCCCGGAGGGCCCCCGATCGTCATCGCCCGACGGTTGCGGGCTGTTGCCAGACGTGCCGTGCCGCGGCGCCGCCGCACCCCTCTCTCGCACTGGTGTGCCACGACTCCGGACGGGGCGTCAGTTCGCCCAACTCCCGCGCCCCTGCGGCTCGGAGCTGACTCCCCGACGACGCCCGTGTGCTGAACGTAATGCCCCGCCGAGGGTCCGCGGGACGGCCCCTGGCGAAACGCCACCTTTCGCCACCCCCAGGAGTGAACCGAAGCAAGGGGGCACACGCTTCACTAGGTAGTCGCGGCGGTCGGCATATGCGGGCCGCCAAGTCCCCGAGCAATCCCGGCGGTCCCGACGGACCGCCACGGCCACCGGCGAGTTTGCCGTCCGCCCAGCTCGACGGCCGCCTCGCGCACACGACGATCCGGCATCGGCACAGCCGCCACAAGGCGGCGCCCGAGGCGCACCACCGCAAAAGGCGCACGCCACGCGCTGCGCGCCGCACCCGCACAACGCACCACGCAACGGACAATCAACGCAAAGTCACCATCCCGTAACCATCGGCAACGAGAACCTGTTGGGGGAGGCATGGACAACCTGTTCGGCGAACTTCGACTGGGGCACCTGCGGCTGGCTCCGCTGGGCGCGCGCCGCCGCACCAAGGTCACCGCGTCCCAGGCCGCCGCGGAGTACACCGGTCGCTGGGGCTGGGCGGTCGCCGTCACCGGCCGGGCCGCCGGCAACGCCCCGGCCGCCTGCCAGTGCGGCACCGCCCGCTGCGCCGCCCCGGGCCTGCACCCCGTGCCCGGCTGCGAGGCCGCCGTGCACACCGCCGACGCCGAGGGCTCCGTCCTGTTCCCCACCGGCCGGGCGTTCGACGTCCTGGACGTCCCCGAGCAGGCCGGCGTCCAGGCGCTCGTCCGGCTGGAGCGGATGGGCACCCAGGTCGGCCCGGTGCTGACCGCCCCCACCGGCCGGCTGCAGTTCCTGGTCGCCCCCGGCACCGCCCGCCGCCTGCCCGACCTCCTGTACCGGATGGGCTGGGACGACGCCGCGCTCGACCTGGCCTGCCACGGCGAGGGCAGCTACGTCGCCGCCCCGCCCACCGTCCTGCCCGGCCTCGGCCCGGTGCGCTGGCTGCGCCGCCCGACCCGGGACAACGCGGGCTGTCCGCCCGAGGCCCGGCTGCTGCTGGGCACCCTCGCCTACGCCTGCCACCGCGGCCGCGAGCGCACCGCGGAGCCGGCCTGGATGGCCTCCTGAGCCCAGCACCACCGAGCTCGGCGCGACCCCGGGCCCAGCACGCCCCTGGCCCGGAGCAACCCTGGCCCGGAACCACCCGAGCCCAGCACAAAGGGCCCGCCCCCAACGGGGAGCGGACCCTTCACCGTGTACGGGGGGCTCAGTCCCCGATCAGCGCGTCCACGAACGCGCCCGGCTCGAACGGCGCCAGGTCGTCCGCGCCCTCGCCGAGGCCGATCAGCTTGACCGGCACCCCCAGCTCGCGCTGGACCGCGACGACGATGCCGCCCTTGGCGGTGCCGTCCAGCTTGGTCAGCACGATGCCGGTGATGTCGACCACCTCGGCGAACACCCGGGCCTGGATCAGGCCGTTCTGACCGGTGGTGGCGTCCAGCACCAGCAGGACCTCGTCCACCGGGCCGTGCTTCTCGACGACCCGCTTGACCTTGCCCAGCTCGTCCATCAGGCCGGTCTTGGTGTGCAGCCGGCCGGCGGTGTCCACGAGGACGGTGTCCACGCCCTCGGCGATGCCCTCCTTGACCGCGTCGAACGCGACCGAGGCCGGGTCGCCGCCCTCGGGACCGCGCACGGTCCGGGCGCCGACCCGCTCGCCCCAGGTCTGCAGCTGGTCGGCGGCGGCGGCGCGGAAGGTGTCGGCCGCGCCGAGCACGACCGTGCGGCCGTCGGCGACCAGGACGCGGGCCAGCTTGCCGGTGGTGGTGGTCTTGCCGACGCCGTTGACGCCGACGACCAGGACCACGGCCGGGCCCTCCTCGTGCTTGGTGGAGCGCACGGTGCGGTCGGCGTCCTTGCCGACCAGCTCGACCAGCTCCTCGCGCAGCAGCGCGCGCAGCTCGTCGGGGGTGCGGGTGCCGAGCACCTTCACCCGGGTGCGCAGCCGCTCGACCAGCTCCTGGGTGGGGGCCACGCCGACGTCGGCGGTCAGCAGGGTGTCCTCGATCTCCTCCCAGGTGTCCTCGTCGAGGTGCTCGCGGGAGAGCAGCGAGAGCAGGCCCTTGCCGAGCGAGTTCTGCGAACGGGAGAGCCGGGAGCGCAGCCGGACGAGCCGGCCGGCGGTGGGCTCGGGGACCTCGACGGCGGGGGCCGCCTCGGCCTCGGCGACCTCGACGGCCTCCGGGGCCTCCGCGGTCTCGGGGAGCGGAACCTCCTCGACGGTGCGCCGCGGCTCCTCGGTGGGCGGCGCGGCCTCCTCACCGACCTGGGGCTCGCGCGGGGTGGTCGGCGGCGCCGTGATGACCGGCGCCTGCGACTTCGGCGGGAGTTGCTGGCGTCGTCTGCCGGAAACGACGAGGCCCGCGATCGCGCCGACGGCGACCACGGCGATGACTACGGCAAGGATCACGTATTCCATATCTCCCCCAGTATCCGTGACGAGGCCCGAGAAGCACCGCACCCGGGCTAGGCGGATGTGGCCCGCACCACGCCCCGGCGCCGTTCCCGGTCCTCTCCCCCGGCCTGGCTGCCGGGAGATTCCCCCACCCGCAGCCGCTGGCTGATCACCTGGGAGATTCCGTCGCCCTTCATCGTCACGCCGTAGAGCGCGTCCGCGGACTCCATCGTCAGCTTCTGGTGCGTGATCACGATCAGCTGGGAGCTCTCCCGCAGCTCCTCCATGATCCCGATCAGCCGACGCAGGTTGGTCTCGTCCAGCGCCGCCTCCACCTCGTCCATGACGTAGAACGGGCTGGGCCTGGCCTTGAAGATGGCCACCAGCAGCGCGACGGCGGTCAGCGAGCGCTCGCCGCCGGAGAGCAGCGACAGGCGCTTGACCTTCTTGCCCGGCGGGCGGGCCTCCACCTCGACGCCGGTGGTCAGCATGTCGTCGGGGTCGGTCAGCACCAGCCGGCCCTCCCCGCCCGGGAACAGCCGGGCGAAGACGCCCTCGAACTGGGCCGCGGTGTCGTGGTAGGCGGAGGTGAACAGCTGCTCGACCCGCTCGTCGACGTCCCGGACGATGTCCATCAGGTCGCGCCGGCCCCGCTTGAGGTCGTCCAGCTGCTCGCCGAGGAACTGGTGGCGTTCCTCCAGCGCGGCGAACTCCTCCAGCGCGAGCGGGTTGACCTTGCCGAGCTGCTGGTAGGCCTTCTCGGCCGCCCGCAGCCGCTTCTCCTGCTCGGCCCGGACGTACGGGTACGGCTCGCCCGGCTCCTGCCCCTCCTCAGGCGTGGCCGGCGGGACGGGCTGGTCGGGCCCGTACGAGGCGAGCAGTTCGCCGCCGTCGATGCCGAACTCCTCCAGCGCCCTGGCCTCCAGCTGCTCGATCCGCAGCCGCTTCTCGGCCCGCAGGACCTCGTCCCGGTGGCCGGCGTCGACCAGCTTGTCCAGTTCCTCCTTGAGGCCGCGGCCCTGCTCGCGGTGCGCCCGGAGCTCCGCCTCGCGCTCCGCGCGCTCCCGTTCGACGGCCGCCCGCCCGGCGTCCGCACGCGCGAGCGACACCTCCAGGCAGGCGAGCAGCTGCCGGGCGCCCGCCGCGACGGCGTTCGCCACCCCGGCGTCGTGCTGCGCGCGCCGACGGCGCTCGGCGGCGCGGGCGCGCGCCTCGCGCTCGGTGCGGGCGGCGCGGTCCAGCTGGTCGGCCCGGCCGGCCAGCGCGCGGACCCGCTCCTCGTGGGTGCGCACGGCGAGGCGTGCCTCCAGCTCGGCCTGCCGGGCGGCCGAGGCGGCCCCGGCCAGCCGCTGCTGCTCGGCCGGGTCGGGCTCGTCCTCCCCCGCGTCGGCCGAGTCCTCGGCGGCGGCCAGGCGTTCGGCCAGTTCCCCGGCGGTGGCGAGCAGTTGGGCGAGGCCCTCCTCCGCCCGGGCGGCGGCGGCCGCCAGCCGTTCGGCCTCGCCGGCGGCGGCGCGGGCCTGCCCACCGAGGCGGCCGAGCGCTCCGGCCACCTGGGCCCGTTCCTTCTCCGCGTGCCTCCGCTGGGCGGACAGCCGTTCCACCTCGGCCGCCGACCCGCTCCGCAGTTCGGCGAGTCCGGCCAGCCGTTCGGCCGCGTCCGCGCAGCGGAGGGCGAGTTCGCCGATCGCGCGGGCCGTCTCGTCCACGGCGGCCTGGGTCTCCAGCAGGCTCGGCGCGCCGCCGGAGCCGCCGTGGGCGAGGCCGGCGCCGAGCCGGTCGCCGTCGGCGGTGACGGCGCTCAGGGCGGGGTGCGCGGTGATCAGGGACAGGGCGTCGTCGAGGGTGCCGACGACGGCCGTCCCGGCCAGCAGCGTGCGCACGGCGGCGGTCAACTCGGCCGGTCCGTCCACCAGTTCGGCCGCCCAGCGGGCACCGGCGGGCAACTCGGTCACGGCCCGGTCGGGTTCGGGCGCACCGGCGACGAGCAGCGCGGCCCGTCCGGCGTCGTCGGCGTGCAGCAGGCGCAGCGCGGCGACGGCGGCGTCCGGCGAGTCGACGGCCACCGCGTCGGCGGCTGCGCCGAGTGCGGCGGCGACGGCGACCTCGTGGCCGGGGGCGATGCGCAGCAGTGCGGCGGCCGGGCCGAGCAGTCCGGTCAGCCGGTCCCCCGCCGCGAGCAGCGCGCCCGTGCCGTCCTTGCGGCGCAGTCCGAGCGCCAGCGCGTCGTGGCGCGCGGTGAGCCCGGCGCGCTCGCGCTCGGCGGCGCCGGCGGCCTCCCGGGCGGCGGTGAGGTCGCGTTCGACGGCGGCGAGCCGTGCGCGGGCCTCGTCGTGGGCGGTGTCGGCGCGCTCGTCGTCCCCGGCGAGGCCGTCGACCTGTTCCTGCAGCTGCTCGAACTCGCGCTGCGCGGCTCCGGCGCGCAGCAGCGCCTCGTCCCTGGCCTCGGTGAGCCGGCCGATCTCGGCCTGGGCCGACGCGGCCTTGGAGCGCGCGCCCGCCGCCTGCCCCTGGAGCCGGGCGAGCCCCTCGCGGCGGTCGGCGATGGCGCGGGCGGCGTCCCGCAGCCGGCGCTCCTCGGCGGCCAGGTCGCGTTCCAGTTCGTTCTTGCGTTCGACGGCCTCGGCCAGCGCGTACCGGGCCTCCTCCAGCGCCTCGGCGAGGGCGGCCTCCTCCTCGCGGACGCGCTCGGCCTCCCGTTCGAGCTCTTCCGGGTCCCGCCCGCGCCGTTCCTCGCCCTGCCCCCCGGCGACGGCGTGCCGGGCCCTCGCCTCGGCCAGTCCGATCGTGCCGCGGGTGCGCTCGGCGAGCGCGGAGAGCCGGTACCAGGTCTGCCTGGCGGCCTCCAGGCTCGGGCCGAGCTGCTCGACCTGCGCCTCCAGGACGCGCTCGCGCTGGACGGCGCGGGCCAGTTCCTGCTCGACGGTGGTGCGGCGCAGGCGCAGCGCGAGTTCGTCGGCGATCTCGGCCTCGACGGCCTGGCGGAGGACGAGCAGGTCGTCGGCGAGCAGCCGCAGCCGGGCGTCGCGCAGGTCGGCCTGGATGCCGGCGGCGCGGCGGGCGATCCTGGCCTGCCGGCCGAGCGGGCCGAGCTGGCGGCGCAGTTCGGCCACCAGGTCCTGGACGCGGTTGAGGTTGGCCTGCATCGCGTCGAGCTTCCGCAGCGCCTTCTCCTTGCGCTTGCGGTGCTTGAGCACGCCGGCCGCCTCCTCGATGAAGGCCCGGCGGCCCATCGGGTCGGCGTGCAGGACGGAGTCCAGCTGTCCCTGGCCGACGATGACGTGCATCTCGCGGCCGATGCCGGAGTCGGAGAGCAGTTCCTGGATGTCGAGCAGCCGGCAGGTCTGGCCGTTGAGCGCGTACTCGCTGCCGCCGTTGCGGAACATCGTCCGGGTGATGGTCACCTCGGCGTACTCGATGGGCAGCGCGCCGTCGGTGTTGTCGATGGTGAGGCTGACCTCGGCCCGGCCGAGCGGGGCGCGCCCGCTGGTCCCGGCGAAGATGACGTCCTCCATCTTGCCGCCGCGCAGCGACTTGGCGCCCTGCTCGCCCATGACCCAGGAGAGCGCGTCGACGACGTTGGACTTGCCCGAGCCGTTCGGGCCGACGACACAGGTGATGCCGGGCTCGAAGCGCAGCGTGGTGCTGGAGGCGAAGGACTTGAACCCGCGCAGCGTCAGACTCTTCAGGTGCACGCGGCCGGTCTCCTCATCGCTCGCCGGGGTTCACGGACCCCGACGGCGACTGTATCCGGCAGGTGGGCGGCCGAAGGCGCCCGGACACGACGAAGGGACGCCACAACCGGGCGTCCCTTGCATGCTGCGTCCCTTGCGGGGCGGCTCAGTGCACAGCGGCGTCGATCTGCGCGGACCGGGCGGGACTCAGGTGAGAGCCGGCTCCCGCTGATCCAGATCGATGCTGTTGAGCAGCGAGTGCTCGTCAGCGACAGCGGTGAGAGCGTCGTTCTCAGCCTGCATCCGAAGGAGCTCGGCTTCAAGGTCCTGGACGCGCTGCTGAAGCCGTCGCATCTCGGAGAGCATTCGCGGGTCGGGGCCGCCGACGTACCCGAGAAGCGCCTTTGCCATGATGAATGGTCCTCCACGCTGAGTGACCGAACCGGAACGGTACAGGTCTAGGGGGAAGGGGGACGCACGCGCGGCGCGCCACCGGAAGTGCCGGCTTGGCACTGCGGCGCAACCATCGTGAGCTGGGCTCACGAGGGCATGCGCCGACCGGGAAAACGCGGTCGTGTGCGCGGGCTTCCAGCGTCTCACCAAAGACGGAAAGGGTCAACACGATCACCGCACGCTACCGCGCCCCTGTCACCTGCCTGGCGGTGTCGTCACGCCGAGGAGGTCCGGGCCGGGTCCACCAGGTGCTCGTGGATCATCGTTCGATGCGGAGTCAACCACGAGTCTGCCCGGATGGCAACCGTATGACACCGCCGGTTGAGGATCTTTTCGCCGGGTGCCGTGCGGGGCCCGGCCCCGGCGGAATTCAGCGGATCTCGAAGCCCTCGTAGCCGACGCCGACGGCGGTCCAGATCTCGGTCACGCCGCTCACGCTGCCGGGTGTGTCGGGGCCGCGGAGCAGGGCGAGCAACTCCTCGCAGTCGCCGGCGAGGCCCTCGGCCACCACCTGGACCCGGCCGTCGCCGAGGTTGCTCGCGTAGCCGGTCAGGCCGACCTCCAGCGCCCGCGCCCTGGTCCACCAGCGGAAGCCGACCTGCTGGACCTTCCCCCGGACCCAGGCGGTGACCCGGACCGGTTCCTCACTGTGGGTGTCGCGACCGTGCATGCCCCGACCCTAACCGGCCGCGGGCCCGGTCACAGCTCCGCGGGCCCCTCGACGGTCCACCCCGGGCTGTGCACCCGCGCGTGCAGTTCGCCGCGCCGGGCCTCCCGGCCGCAGGTGCGGCAGACCCAGGCCGCGTCGAAGGCGTGCGGCTCGTGCCCCTCCGGCTCGTGGTCGAAGGTGACCGGCGACTCGGGCAGCAGCCAGCGGTCGCCCCACGTGCGCAAGGCGTGGGCGAGCGGGGCGAGGTCCCGGCCGGCCTCGGTGAGGTGGTACTCGTAGCGCGGCGGCCGCTCGCTGTAGGCGCGCCGCTCGACGATCCCCGCCTCCTCCAGTGCCCGCAGCCGGGCGGTGAGCCGGTCCCGGGGCGCGCCCGTGTTGCGGGCGATCCGGTCGAAGCGGTGGTTTCCGTAGAACAGCTCCCGGACCACCAGCAGGGCCCACTTCTCGCCGACGACGTGCAGCGCCGCCGCCATCGAGCACGGCCGGCCGGGCAGGGCGGCGGGGAGCGACGGGAGCGGGCCCGGGGTGTCAGGGGTCACGGCGCCAGCGTGCCACACAGGGTTGTGTTCTCAAACCCGGGCCGGACGGCACTGCGGCCCCGCCGGAGGATCCGGCGGGGCCGCCGCGGGGTGCGCGTCGGGTCGGCGCGGCCGGGGACCGGGTGACCAATCGCCCCCGCCACCCCCCAAATAGCCCCCCCCCC
>NZ_JBHWGD010000032.1:13057-26327 GCF_042733235.1 Kitasatospora sp. NPDC059722 | reverse complement strand
CCCGGGCGGTGGGGGGCCCCCCGGCCCCCCGGCCCCAACTGGGGTTAGTCCCCAACCCCGGGGCGGGCGGGGGGGGCGCCCCCGCGGCGCCCCCCCCCCCCCCCGCAGCGGGGTGCGCGTCGGGTCGGCGCGTCGGGTCAGCGGGTCACCAGTCGCCGCCGCCACCGCCGAAGTCGCCGCCACCGCTCCAGTCACTGCCGCTGAAGTCCCCGGCGTTGAAGTCCGCCCCGGTGAAGTCGCCGCCCTCGTACTGGTCCTGGTAGCCGTGGTGGCCGCCCTCCATCATCGGCGCCGCGGCGTAGGCCGGGCTGCTGATCATCGAGCCGAGCACGGTGCCGACCAGCAGACCGGGCAGCAGGCCGCCGCCGAAGCTGCTGTAGTAGCCACCCGCGTACGGGGCGTAGGCCGGGCCGGCGTTCCAGTACGGCTGCGGGCCGTACTCCGTGTCGACCGTGCGGACGGCCGGGTCGAGGCCGGCGGCGACGCGGTCCGCGTCCGCCTGGCAGACCGGGACGCTGCGGGCGGAGCCGCCGGCCGGGGCCCACTCGACGTCCTTGACGGACGGGCCGTGGCGCGGGTCCATGAAGCACGGGGGACGGCGCTCGGGCAGCGGGCGCTTGTCGCGCCGGGCGGCCAGGGTGGCCAGCGCGAACCGGCCGTCCTCGATCGTCTCGGTGACGACCTTGACGTCCTCGGGCTTCTTGGCCTCGTCCATCAGGCGCTTGGCCTTCTCGTACGACTCGAGCGCGTGGCTGTAGTCGGTGCGCTGGACGTCGTCCGCGTCGGCGGCGCGCGGGTTGAAGTCCAGGCGCTCCAGCTCGACGCCGTAGGCGGTGATGTCCTCGTCGACCACGCGGCGCAGCTGCTCCAGCTCGGCGCGGGCCTGCTCCTCCTTGCGCTTCTTGGCGCGGCGGAAGAGGAAGAAGACACCGGCACCGGCCAGCACGAGCAGCACGACCGGGATGACCACCCAGGCGATCGAGGTGCTGTGGTTCACCCCGCTGCCCTTGGTCTGCGGGGCGGCCTGGTCGACGAAGTCGTTCAGGGTCGCGTTGATGTCGCCCTTGTCGGCGCGGGCGACGGCGCCTCCGATCCGGTCCGCGACGCCGACGCCCATGGCGCCGCGGTCGGAGCGGGCCATGAAGCCGCCGGTGCCCCGCCAGACGCCGTAGACGCCGTCGATGCCCACCAGGGTGCGCAGATCGGTGAGGATGGTGTCCTTGTTGGCGCTGTCGGGGACGACCGCGATGAAGATCGGCTTGTCGGCCTTCTCGATCTTCTTGGTCAGGGCGTCCGCCTGCGCCTGGCTGAAGCGGTCCAGCATCGTCGGGGCGACGTAGACCTGGCCCTTCTTCAGGGTGGCCGCGGCGTCGCTCAGGCCACCGGCCGCGGAGGCCGCCGGGGCGAGCAGAAGCAGAAGCCCGAGCAGCGTCGCCGCGACCACGGCGAGCGGCCCGGTGCCCCGGGAACGTCGAGCAAGGGTTCTCATAACACCCGACGCTACCGCGACCGGCGGCGAAGCACGCCATACCCTTCGCATACTGGTGATGAAGGGATTCCCCGCCGGACGCCGGGGCCGTCCCCTCCTCGGGGATGAGATTTCCCCCAAGTCACCCTGAAGCGGACTGCCGCCGGGAACCGCGGCAGGCGGCCGGACGTACGTCCCGGCAGGCCCGGAGCGGTCGGAGGGGGTGTCCTGACCGTATCGTGCGGACGGGCATAGTGGTCCCGGACCGCGGGTCCATTACCCGCTCTTGACCCACCGCCCCTCGTGGCCCCAACCCCTCTGATCGGAGCGCTCGGTGATCATCGGCCTCGTCACCGCCGTGGCGGCATCCGCCTGTTACGGCACCGGCTCGGTCCTGCAGGCCGTCGGTTCCCGGCGGTCCGCCCGCGAGGAGGCGGCCAAGGGCGCCTCCACCGCCACGACCGAGCACGGCGGGCCGAGCCTGTCCTCGACTGCGAAGGCCGCCGTCACCTGGGAGTTCATCCTCGGCACGGTGCTCGACCTGATCGGCTTCGGACTCGGCGCGCTGGCCGCCCGGCTGCTGCCGCTGTTCCTCTCCCAGACGATCATCAGCGCCAACCTGGTGATCACCGCGGTGCTGAGCATCAAGCTACTCGGCATCCGGCTCAAGCAGCTGGAGTGGGCGTCGATCGGCGTGCTCTGCTCGGCGCTGGTGCTGCTGGCCGTCTCGGCCGGCCCCGAGGGCGGCCACCACGCGGAGATGTCCTTCCACTGGTGGCTGCTGATCATCACCACCGTCCTGCTGGTCGGCGGCGGCCTGCTGGTGCGGCGGATGGGCTCGAAGGGCGCGATCGTCGCAGGCCTGCTCTCCGGCCTCGGCTTCGGCGCCCTCGGCGTCGGCGTGCGCATCCTCAACGGCGTCGAGCCGTTCGAGCTCGGCGGCCTGCTCTCCGACCCGGCGCTGTACGCGATCCTCATCGGCGGCCTGGGCGGCATGTACGTGCACACGGTCGCGCTGCAGATCGGCTCGGTGAACGGCGCGACGGCCGCCCTGGTGGTCGGCGAGACGGTGCTGCCCGGCGCGGTCGGCGTGCTGTGGCTCGGCGACTCCTCCAAGTCCGGCCTCGGCTGGCTCGGCGTGGCCGGCTTCCTGCTCGCGGTGGTGTCCGCCGTCGGCGTCGCCTACTTCGGCCAGGGCGACCACGGAGCCCTCGGGGACGCGGCCGACCAGCAGCCCGAACTCGCGCACAAGTAGCGCCGCCCGTCAGCCCCCGCTGCGCTCCCGCGGCACCCGCTGGCAGCGGGGGCAGAAGTAGCTGGAGCGGTTCATCCACGCGGCCCGGCGGATCGCCGTACCGCAGCGGCGGCAGGGCTCGTGCTCGCGGCCGTACGCGTCGAGGTCCCGCGAGAAGTAGCCGCTCTCGCCGTTCACGTTGACGTACAGGCTGTCGAAGCTGGTGCCGCCGACGGCCAGCGCCGCGGTCATCACGTCCCGGGCACTGGCCAACAGCACGGCCGCCTGCGCGCGGGTGAGCGTCGCCGTCGGCCGGTCGTAGTGCAGCTTGGAGCGCCAGAGCGCCTCGTCGGCGTAGATGTTGCCGACACCGCTGATCAGCGTCTGGTCGAGCAGCGCGCGCTTGACGGTGGTGCGCTTGGCGCGCAGCGCGGCCGTGAAGGCGTCGTCGTCGAAGCGCGGGTCGAGCGGGTCGCGGGCGATGTGCGCGATGGAGACGGGTGTGCCCTCCGGGTCGCCCTCCTCGGCCTCCTCGACCGCGAGGCCGCCGAAGGTCCGCTGGTCGACGAAGCGCAGTTCGCGTCCGCCGTCGGAGAAGCGCAGCCGCACCCGCAGGTGCGTCTCGTCGGGCACCGACGGGGCCTGGACGAGGAGTTGGCCGCTCATCCCGAGGTGGCCGATCAACGAAAAGCCCGAGCCGGTGCCGGCCAGCGGCAGCCACAGGTACTTGCCGCGGCGCTGCGCGGCGCCGAGCGTCGTCCCGGTGAGCCGGGCGGCGAAGTCGGCGGCACCGGCGGGCTGGCGGCGCACCGCGCGCGGGTGCAGGACCTGGACGTCGGAGACGGTCCGCCCGGCGACCCAGTTCGCCAGTCCGCGGCGGACCACCTCGACCTCGGGAAGTTCGGGCAAGGCAGCATTCCTCCTGCGGAAAGGGACCGGCAGGAGGAAGGCTACTGCCTCGTCACGCGCCGGCGGGCAGCCGGTCTGCGTACTTCTCCTTGATCGCGCGCCAGGCGCTCTCGGCGGCCTTCTGCTCGGCTTCCTTCTTCGAACGGCCGACGCCGCTGCCGAAGTCCTGGCCGGCCACGCGGGCCACCGCGGTGAAGGTCTTCTCGTGGTCCGGACCGGACTCCATGACCACGTACTCGGGCACGCCGATGCTCACCGAGGCGGTGAGCTCCTGCAGGCTGGTCTTCCAGTCCAGGCCCGCGCCCAGCTGAGAGGACTCCTCGATCAGCGGGTCGAACAGGCGGTGGACGAACTCGGTCGCCGCGTCCAGGCCCTGGTCCAGGTAGACGGCGCCGATCACGGCCTCGACGGTGTCGGCGAGGATCGACGACTTGTCGCGGCCGCCGGTGCCCTCCTCGCCCTTGCCGAGGCGGATGAAGACGCCCAGGTCGAGCCCGCGCCCGACGTCCGCGAGCGCGCGGGAGTTGACCACCGCGGCGCGCAGCTTGGCGAGGGTGCCCTCGGGGACGTCCGGGTGGACGCGGTAGAGGGTGTCCGTCACCACGAGGCCCAGCACCGAGTCGCCGAGGAACTCCAGGCGCTCGTTGGTGGGCAGCCCGCCGTTCTCGTACGCGTACGAGCGGTGGGTCAGGGCACGCACCAGAAGGGCGCGCTCGAGCGTGTACCCGAGGCGCCCTTCCAGGACGTCGTATTCGGTCGAAGCCGGCCCACCGGCCTTGCCACCGCCCGAAGGACCCTTCGGGGCGGAGGACGCCTTGCGGGTGGAGTTACCGTCCGACATCGATCCGTGCACCCCGCCGATCAGACCGAGAGGACCTGGCGGCGGTTGTACGTGCCGCAGCTGGGGCACGCGATGTGGCCGAGCTTCGGCTCGTGGCAGCTGTCGCACGCCACGAGGGCCGGAACGACGGCCTTCCAGTTGGAACGGCGGTGGCGCGTGTTGCTGCGCGACATCTTCCGCTTCGGAACAGCCACGGCTACTTCTCCTGGTTCTCGGCGGCACCCTCACGGGTGTCGCTGTTCTTGATCCCGTCACCCTCGTCGCCGGGGGCGGCGGAGAGTCCCTGCAGAGCCGCCCACCGGGGGTCGGCGGCGTCGTGGTGGTGGGCCGGGTCGTCGCTCAGGCGCGCTCCGCACTCGGAGCACAGGCCCAGGCAGTCGTCCTGGCACACCGGCTGCAGCGGCAGTGCGAGCACCACCGCGTCACGCAGCACCGGCTGGAGGTCGAAGAAATCGCCCTCCAGGCGGTAAGTCTCTTCTTCCGAGTCCTCGTCGAGGTCCTCGGTCCCGGTGGTCCGGGCGCGGTGACGCTCGTCGGACTCCGGGTAGTAGTACAGCTCCTGGAAGTCCACGTCGATGTCGAACTCGACGGGCTCCAGGCACCGGACGCACTCGCCCTCGACCACGGCCTCGGCGGTGCCGGTCACCAGCACGCCCTCGACCACGGACTCCAGGCGGAGCTCCAGCTGGACCTCGCTCTTCTCCGGCACGCCGATCACGTCGATGATGCCGAAGCCCTCGGGGGCCTCCAGGGTGCGGGACACCTTGCGCATCGACCCCGGACGGCGGCCGAGCTCGTGCGTGTCGAACACGAGGGGGTCGCGGTGGTCGAGGCGGTTCAAGGTGTCCTGACTTCCATGGAAGGTGATCGGTGGGGCCCCATGTGCGGCGGCGCCCCGAGGGCAAGCCGAGCGTCCGACATGGAGGGGCCGGAGTGGTCAGACTACCGGAGTCTCCCGCCAGGCCCAACTTCGGTCCCGGAGGAACGCCCCTGGACCGGTGTTCAGCGCCCGCCGAGCTCCCGCAGCCTGGTCATGTCGATCATGCTGGTGTCGAAGAAGCTCGTCTCGTCCAGCCCGGGCTGCTGCTGGGGCACGACCGGCGGGGCGGCGGGCTGCTGCGGGTAGCCGTAGGCGTCGTACTGCTGCGCGCCGTAGCCCTGTTGCTGCTGCGGATAGCCGTAGTCGGCGTGCTGCTGGCCCGCGTAGTCCCCGTGCTGCTGCTGTTGCGGGTACCCGCCCGTGGCGTCCTGCTGCTGGGCCCACTGGGCCGCGTACGGGTCGCCCTGGGCGGCCGGGTCGAAGCCGCCGCCGTACACCTCGGCGTACTGCCCGCCCTGCTGCTGGGCCGCCGCCGCGTACTGGTCGGCGCCGGGGTTCTGCCAGCCGGCCGCGGCCGGGGTCTGCTCCGGCCAGCTCTGCTGCTGCGGCACGTCCTCGCGGTACCAGGCGAGTTCCTCGCCGTCGCCCTCGGCGGCGAAGCCCGCCGCGACCGCCTCGGCCCGCTCCTTGGCCTGCTGCGCCTCGTCGGCGGCGGCCAGGTAGGCGCCCAGCTCGTCGATCGGCCGCTTGCCGAGGAGCTTGTCGCGGCCCTTGCCGACGGCCTCCAGGGTCGCGCTGAGCACGTTCTCCAGGGTGGCGAGCTTCACATCGACGTACTCGTCGACCTCGGGGCTCGGGCTGACCCGCTGCGGCCGGAACTCCTCGCCGTCCGTCTCGCCGTCGTACTCGTTCTCGAAGACGCTGGAGTCGCCGCGCAGCTTGGTCCGGCCGCGGCCGACGGCGCCGAGCGTCTTGGTCAGCACGACCTCGAAGTTGGCGAGCTTGCTGTCCACGTAGTCGTCGGCCTCGGCCCGCTTGGTGTCCACGTCGGAGCGCGCCTCGGCGAGGATCCGGTCGGCCTCGGCCTGGGCCCGGCGGACCACCTCGGTGTCCGAGATCAGCGAGCCGCGCTCGGCGTGCGCGCCCTGGATGATCCGGTCGGCCTCGGCCTGGGCGCCGGCCACCACCTGCTCGTGGTCGGCCATCACCGACTGCGCCTGGGCCAGTTCGGCGGGCAGGACCGCCTTCAGGTCGTTGATCAGGCCGATCAGCTCGGCCCGGTTCACCACGCAGGAGGCCGACATCGGCATCGAGCGCGCGTTCTCGATCGCCGCCACGATCTCGTCGACCTTGTTCTGCACGTCCACGGGGCTTCGTCTTTCCGTGTGCCGCCGACGGTCCGGCGGAGGCAGGCCCGGCGCGGTGGACCTCACCGCAGGGCAGGAATACAGACTGTACGGCCACTGCGGGGCACGGTCACAACGCCCGAACCGGGCCGGGCCCCCGGGGGATCCCGGCGACACGGACAAACCATGACGAAGCGGTAGGAAGGGAACGGCCGGACTACTGCTCGGCCTTGCGCTCCGCGATCCGCTCGACCAGCCGGCGGTGCACCGTCTCCGGCAGCAGGTGCGAGACGTCGCCGCCGTACGAGGCCACCTCCTTGACCAGGGTCGAGGACAGGAAGCTGTACGTCGGCGAGGTCGGCACGAACAGCGTCTCGACGCCCGTCAGCCCGTGGTTCATCTGGGCCATCTGCAGCTCGTAGTCGAAGTCGCTGACGGCCCGCAGCCCCTTGATGATCGCGGGGATGCCGCGCGCGCGGCAGTAGTCCACCAGCAGGCCGTGGTGCGACTCGACCACCACGTTCCCGAACTCCGCGGTGACCTCCTCGATCAGGCCGATCCGCTCCTCGACGCTGAACATGCCGCGCTTGCTCCGGTTGATCAGCACCGCGACGTGCACCACGTCGTAGAGCTTCGAGGCCCGCCCGATGATGTCGAGGTGGCCGTTGGTGATCGGGTCGAACGAACCGGGGCAGACGGCTCGGCGCATGGCGTTTGTGCTCCCTCGTGGGGTGACGGCTGCTGCGGGCCTCGGCCCGCTACTCGTGCTGGCGGGCGGCGGCGCGACCGTACCAGAGCGTGCCCTCGCCGTAGCGGCGGGAGCGCAGCACCTCGAAGCCGTCGGGCCAGCCGAACTCTCCGCCGCGGGTGCTGCGCTCCACGGTGACGAGTGCGTCCGCCGCGAGCCAGCCCCCGGCCAGGAGTGTGATCAGCATCTCGCGCAGCTCGTCGTCCGTGACGGCGTACGGAGGATCGAGGAACACCAGGTCGTACGGGGCCTGCGGGGGCGGCCCGGCGATCACCTTCTCGGCCTTGGCGGCCTTCAGTTCCGCGCCCGGCAGGCCGATCGTGCGGACGTTCTCGCGGATCACCCGGGCCGCCTGGCCGTCGGCCTCGACCAGCAGGACGTGATCGGCCCCCCGGGACAGCGCCTCCAGGCCGACCGCGCCCGATCCGCCGAACAGGTCGAGCATCCGGCTCCCGTGCAGGGTGCCGCGCAGCGCCTCCAGGGTGGAGAACATCGCCTCACGGGCCTTGTCGGAGGTCGGTCGGGTGCCCCGGCCTGGCGGTACGGCCAGCCGGCGGCCGCCGGCCGCTCCGGCGATCACGCGGGTCATGGTGGTGGGAGGTCCTTTCGTCGCTGCCCGACCACGCTACCCGCCCCGAGCCGCAGGGGAGCGCCGACCGTCGGCGCCGGGCCCGAGCGGACCGGAGGCCAGTGGGCGAATAGCAGCGCGGCCCCCGCCGGGCGTACCGGCGGGGGCCGCGGGGGCACCGCCTAGCTCGCCTCGGAGCCCGTCGACTGCGCCGGGACCGCCGCGCCGAGCAGGGCCGGCGAGGCGTAGCGGGACCAGGACAGGCAGCCGTCGGGCGGGCAGAACTCGGGGCGGCGCGGGTCGTGCCCGAGCTCGCGCAGCTTCGTGCGGACGGAGTCGGGCGTGCGGCCGAAGCGGGCGGCGATCCGGGCGACGGTCTCGCCGTCGTGGAAGCGCCGGACCAGTTCCTCCTCGTGCTGCGGCACCCAGGGGGCGCCGTGGCCGGGGTACAGCTCGCGCAGCACGTCGCGGTCGGGGATGGGCTCGGAGACGTCGGCGACGATCGCCAGCGCCCGCAGCGCGCGGTTGAGCGCGATCCGCAGCGAGGCGACGTCCTCGACCGGCAGGCGGAGCTTGCCCGAGGCGAGCGGCGCGGCGGCCGCCCCCTCGCGCCAGCCGGTCAGGGTGAGGGTGACCTCGCGGTCGTCGTCGCTGGCGAGTTCGATCCGGAAGACCTTGTCGCCCAGCGGGAGCTCGTTGAGATGACGGAATGCCATGGCAGGACCCCCAAGTGTCGCGCCAGGTACGCACCTTGAGGTGCGCCCTGAACACCTTCATTCTCTCGCGGGGGTCTGACAATTCCCGGGCCGCGCGGGACCGCCCGACCGGCCGGGGCCGGCCCGCTCAGCCCTTCTCCATGTAGGCCGCGCGGTCCTCGTCGATGAGGCTCTCCAGCGCGGTGCGCAGCTCCGGGTGGGCGGCGAGCTCCGGGTCCTCGGCGACGAGCCGGGTGGCCTCCGTCCGGGCGGTGAGGATGACCTCCTCGTCCTCCAGTACCGAGAGCACCTTGAGCGAGGACTTCACACCGGACTGCGCCTGGCCCAGCACGTCGCCCTCGCGGCGCTGTTCGAGGTCGATCCGGGACAGCTCGAAGCCGTCCAGCGTGCCGGCCACGGCGTCCAGCCGGGCCCGGGCCGCGCTGCCCGCGGGCATGTCGCTGACCAGCAGGCACAGGCCCGCCGCGCTGCCGCGGCCGACCCGGCCGCGCAGCTGGTGCAGCTGGGAGACGCCGAAGCGGTCGGCGTCCATGATGACCATCGCGGTGGAGTTGGGGACGTTGACGCCGACCTCGATCACGGTGGTGGCGACCAGGACGTCCACCTCGCCCGCCGAGAACCGCCGCATCACGTCGTCCTTGGCCTCGGGCGCGAGCCGGCCGTGCAGGATCTCCACCCGGAGGCCGCTCAGCGGGCCCTTCACCAGCTTCTCGGCGGTCTCCACCACCGAGAGCGGGGGCCGCCGTTCGTCGCTCTGGGCACCGGCGTCGGCGATGTCCTCGAAGTCCTCCTCGGCCGCCTTCCGCTTCTTCCTGGCCCCGCTGCTCGCTGCCGGGGCCACCGGCTCCTCGTCCCCGATGCGGGGGCAGACGACGTACGCCTGGTGGCCCTTGCCGACCTCCTCGCGGACCCGCTCCCAGGCGCGGGTGAGGAAGTTGGGCTTCTCGACCGCCGGGACGACGTGGGTGGAGATCGGGGAGCGGCCGGCCGGGAGCTGGTCCAGGACGGAGGTCTCCAGGTCCCCGAAGACCGTCATCGCGACCGTGCGCGGGATCGGGGTGGCGGTCATCACCAGCAGGTGCGGCGGCTGGTCGCCCTTGGCGCGCAGCGCGTCCCGCTGCTCGACGCCGAAGCGGTGCTGCTCGTCGACGACGACGAGGCCGAGGTCCTGGAACTGGACCTTGTCCTCGATCAGCGCGTGGGTGCCGATGGCGATCCCGGCGTCCCCGCAGGCCATGTCGAGCAGCGCCTGGCGGCGGGCCGGGACGCCCATCGAGCCGGTGAGCAGCACGACCCGGGTGCCGAGGTCGGAGCCGCCGATCATGCCGCCCTCGGCGAGGTCGCCCATCATCTCGACGATCGAACGGTGGTGCTGCTGGGCGAGCACCTCGGTGGGCGCGAGCAGGACGGCCTGGCCGCCGGCGTCCACCACGGCGAGCATCGCGCGCAGCGCGACCAGCGTCTTGCCGGAGCCCACCTCACCCTGGAGCAGCCGGTGCATCGGGTGCTCGCTCGCGAGGTCGGCGGCGATCTCGGCGGACACCTTCCGCTGCCCCTCGGTGAGGGTGAACGGCAGCCGCTCGTCGAACGCGTCCAGCAGGCCGCCCTCACGGGCCCGGCGCGGCTTGGCGGGCAGCGCGGACTCGGCGGCCCGGCGCTGGGCGAGGGCGACCTGGAGGACGAAGGCCTCGTCCCAGCGCAGCCGGCTCTGGGCGCGCTCGCGGTCGGCCTGGCCGCGCGGGCGGTGGATCAGCTCCAGGGCCTCGGGGAGCGGGATCAGGTCGTGCCGCTCGCGCAGTTCGGCGGGCAGCGGCTCGCCGACGTCGCCGAGGTGCTTGGTGAGCGCGGTGTCGATGCAGATCGACAGCTTCCAGCTGGGCATCTGGGCGCTCGCGCCGTACACCGGGATGAGGCGGCCGGCGAACTGCTGCGCGGCATCCGACCCGGCGTCCTCGTCGAGCAGCTGGTAGTCCGGCGAGACCAGCTGGCGGGTGCGGTTGAAGACGTTGACCTTGCCCGCGAACAGGCCCTGGGCGCCGGACCTGAGCTCCTTCTGCCGCCAGCCCTGGTTGAAGAACACCAGCGAGAGCCGGCTTCGGCCGTCGGTGACGACGACCTCCAGCCGGTCGCCCTTGCGGCCGCGGAACGGGATGAGGGTGACCTTCTCGATCCGGGCCAGCACGGTGACGTGCTCGTCGACCTCCAGCTCGTCCAGGCTGGTGAGCTGGCCGCGTTCGACGTAGCGGCGGGGGTAGTGGTGCAGGAGGTCCCCGACCGTGCGCAGCTTGAGGCTGTCGGCGAGCACCTTCGCGGTGCGGTCGCCGACGAGCTTGGTCAGTGGTTCATCGAGAGCGCCCATCAGGCCCTTGTTTACACCAAAGCGCCGACAGACCGGGCCGCTCCGCGGGCCCCGTCCGGCGCCTACTCGACCCCGATCAGCAGCGGGGCCGCCTCCCGGCCGCCGTGGAAGACCACCGTGTCCACCTCGGGCCGGCCCTGGCGCACGTGCGCGACGAGGTGTTCGGCGAGCGCGTCGTCCGCGCCCTCGCCGAGGATCAGGGTGACGAGTTCGCCGCCCGCGCCGAGCATCCGGTCCAGCACGCTGGCCCCGACCTCGGCCGGGCCGGCGCCGATCACCGCGACGTCCCCGTCGATCAGGCCGAGCACGTCGCCGGCCTGGCAGACCCCGGCCATCGTCCAGGACTCCCCCTCGGCGACGGCGAGTTCGGCGTAGCGGGTGGCCCCGGCGGCGGAGGTCATGGCGACCACGTCCTCGTCGAAGCGGCGCCCGGCCTCGTGCACCGCGAGCGCCGCGAGCCCCTGCACCGGCGAGCGGGTGGGCAGGACGGCGATCCGCACGCCCTCCTCGCGGAGCTGGTCGGCGGCGGCGCCGGCGGCGGCGCGCAGTTCGGGGTCGTTGAGCAGCAGGACGACCTCGCGCGCGCCCGACCTCCGGACGGCGGCGGCGAGTTCGGCGCTGGCGGTGGGGCGGTCCGGGTCGGCGCGGAGCACGACGGCGCCGGCCTGCTCGCAGAGTTCGGCGAGGCCCTCGCCGCACACCACGGAGAGCACCGCGCGGGCCGGTTCCTCGCGCTCGCCCGGCTCGGCGGCGGCGCCGGAGCGGGCGGCGGCCTCGGCGAAGTGGGTGATCCGGATCTGGTGCGGCCGGCCGGCCCCGATGCCGGCCTCGACGGCGGCGCCGGCGTCGTCCACGTGGACGTGCACGTTCCACAGGCCGTCGCCGCCGCCGATCACGAGCGAGTCGCCGAGCCCGCCGAGCCGCTCGCGCAGCGCGGGCAGGGCGTCGTCGGGGGCGTCCAGCAGGTAGATGACCTCGAAGGCGGGGTGGCCGGGGCCGGGCGGCCTCATGCGGGCCTCGCAGCTCTCCAGCGCCCGGACGTCCCCGCGCAGCGCGACCGGTCCCATCGGCTGGTGCCCGGCGACGGCGTCGGCGAGCGCGCCGAGGACGGCCACCAGGCCGCGCCCGCCGGCGTCGACGACCCCGTTCTCGGCGAGCACGGCGAGTTGCTCGGGGGTGTGCCGCAGCGCGTCCCTGGCGGCCCGGTACGCGGTGTCGGCGACCTGCGCGAGCCCGTCCCCGGCCCGGACGGCCTCCCGGGCGGCGACCCGGGCGACGGTCAGCAGCGTGCCCTCGACGGGCTCCGCGACGGCCTGGTAGGCGGAGTCGGCGGCCCGCTGGAGGGCGGCCCGCAACTGGTCGGCGCCGCCGCCGTCGGCCAGCGTCTCGGCGGTGCCGCGCAGCCACTGGGCGAGGATCACGCCGGAGTTGCCGCGGGCGCCGACCAGCGCGCCGCGGGCCATCGCCCGGACGGTGTCGGCCAGGCCGGGGGCCGGCTCGGCGGCCGGGTCGGCGAAGCGGCTCTCCACCTCGGCGGCGGCGGACTCGACGGTCAGGTAGAGGTTGGTGCCGGTGTCGCCGTCCGGGACGGGATAGACGTTGAGCGCGTCGATCTCCTCGCGCGCCTGGCCGAGCGCGCGCAGGGCGAGCTGGCACCAGGTGCGCACGGCCGGGGCGTCGAGCGTGTGCAGCACCAGGTCTCCTCCGGATGGGACGCCGCGATGGCCTCGGGTCGAACGGCGAGGGGCGATACCGGCAGGTTATCGGGGGCCGGGAGGGGTCGCCCGGGCCATCGGCCGGAGCGATCACCCGGGCGGTCATGGTAGTTTCGTTGAACGGGAGCAAGCGTTGTATGCTCTTCCGGTTGCCTGGAACAATCCGGGCGCACCCCCCAGGTCGGTCCGGTTCACGCGAGTGTTCCGGTGTTCTGGTGGGTTGTCGAACGTAACTGATCTGAAGTCTTGGAGTGACTCCTGTGGCTGCCAACTGCGACGTCTGCGGCAAGGGGCCGGGCTTCGGCAACAGCATCTCCCACTCGCACCGCCGTACCCCCCGTCGTTGGAACCCCAACATCCAGACGGTGCGCGCTGTGATTGGGCGGACGCCGAAGCGGCTCAACGTCTGCACCTCGTGCATCAAGGCCGGTAAGGTCTCGCGCTGACGCGCAGACCGGCATGCCGGTCCTCCAGTGGATGTTGGTGGTGGGGGGGGGGAAGGGAGGGGCACAAGAGATGTGATAGGAGGGGAGGGACAAGGAGAAA
>NZ_JBHWGD010000032.1:0-13047 GCF_042733235.1 Kitasatospora sp. NPDC059722 | reverse complement strand
ACCACCCCGCCCCGCCCCCCCCCACAACTGATATTGATCGGGCCCCCCCGGGCCCCCCCCCCCGCGCCGCGGGGGGGGGGGGCCCCCGCCGGGCCCCCCCCCCCGGCGTTCGTCAGCGCCAGCGCCAGGCGTGGTCGACCGGGCCGATCCCGGCGCCGAGGGCGAAGCCGCCCGCGATCGCGCCGGTGATGTACTCCTTGGCCGAGCCGACGGCCTCCGGCAGCGGCTCGCCCTTGGCGAGTCCGGCGGCGATCGCGCTGGCCAGCGTGCAGCCGGTGCCGTGGGTGTGCCGGTTGTCGTAGCGCGGCGCCCGGTACCAGTGCTCCTCCCCCGGCCCGCCGTACAGCAGGTCGGCGGCCTCGCCCGCCAGGTGTCCGCCCTTGACCAGGACCCAGCGCGGCCCGAGGTCGAGCAGCGCCTTGGCGGCGTCCAGCATCTGCCCCTCGTCCTCGACGGTGCGGCCGGTGAGCTGCGTCACCTCGTGCAGGTTGGGCGTGGCCAGGGTGGCCACCGGCAGCAGCTTCTCGCGGACGGTCGCGACGGCCTCGGCGGCGAGCAGCGCGTCCCCGTGCTTGGAGACGCCGACCGGGTCGACGACCACCGGGGCGTCCACCCCGGCCAGCAGGTCCGAGACGGTCTCGACGAGCTCGATCGACGCGAGCATCCCGGTCTTCACGGCCTGCACGCCGATGTCGTCCACCACGCTGCGGAACTGGGCCCGGACGGCCTCGGCGGGCAGTTCCCAGTAGCCCTGGACGCCGAGCGAGTTCTGCGCGGTGACGGCGGTGATCACGCTCATGCCGTGGACGCCGAGGGCGAGCATGGCCTTGAGGTCGGCCTGGATGCCGGCGCCGCCGCCGGAGTCGGAGCCGGCGACGGTGAGCACGCGGGGAGGGGCCGCGCGGGAAGGAGCCACGCGGGGAGGAGCAGTCGAAACCATGCCCCCAACCTACCCGCGACCGCTCAGAGCACGGCTTCCGATTCCGCCCAGCGGTCCTCCGGCACCGTCTTCAGCCTGGTCACCGCGTCCGCGACCGGCCGCAGCTCGATGGCGTTCCCGCGCAGCGCCGTGAAGTGGCCGAACGCGCCCGCGTGCACCGCCTCCACCGCGTGCCACCCGAACCTGGTCGCGAGCACCCGGTCCCGCGCGGTCGGGGTGCCGCCGCGCTGGGTGTGGCCGAGGATGACCGGGCGGGCCTCCTTGCCGAGCAGGTTCTCCAGCTCGTTGGCGAGCCGGTTGCCGATCCCGCCGAACGTCCGGTGCCCGAACTGGTCGACCTCGCCGTGGTCGAAGCGCATCGTGCCGGGCATCGGGGCGGCGCCCTCGGCGACGGCGATGATGGCGAACTTCTTGCCGCGCGCGAAGCGGTCCTCGACCATCCGGGCCACCGCCTCGATGTCGAACGGCTTCTCCGGGATCAGGATGCCGTGGGCGCCGCCGGCCATGCCCGCGGTGAGCGTGATCCAGCCGGTGTGCCGGCCCATCAACTCGACCACCATGACGCGCTGGTGGGACTCGGCGGTGGTCTTCAGCCGGTCGATCGCCTCGGTCGCGACGTGCACCGCGGTGTCGAAGCCGAAGGTGACGTCGGTGGCGTCGATGTCGTTGTCGATGGTCTTCGGCACCCCGACCACCGGCAGTCCGGCCTCGCTGAACAGCTTGGCGGCGGTCAGCGTGCCCTCGCCGCCGATCGCGATCAGCGCGTCGATGCCGATGTCCCGGGCCAGCGTCTTGGCGTTCTCCACCGCCCAGGCGATCCGCTCGCGCCGGACCCGGGCCGAACCGAGGATGGTGCCGCCGAGGGTGAGCAGTCCGGTGACGTCGTCGTGCGAGACCGGGCGGGTGCGGCCCTCGATCAGACCGAGGAAGCCGTCCAGGATCCCGACGATCTCGTCACCGTGCACATCCGTGCCCCGGTGCACCACGGAGCGGATCACCGCGTTGAGGCCGGGGCAGTCGCCGCCGCTGGTCAGAACACCGATGCGCATGGTTGGTGCGTTCTCCGCTCGCAGTGGTTCGGACCACCCGCGCCCGGAGGGCGGGCGGGCTCGATCCCTCGCAAGCCTACGCAGAACCGGCGCGCGAATCCCGTCCGCGGCACCCGGGAGCGTGACGTTCCGTACGCGTGTCCGAGCGCCATCAGCCGTACCGCGTACGTCACTCGGCGAAGTGGTCCCAGCCGCCGACCCGGTCCCAGGGCGCGCCGTCGACCGTCACCCGGCCGCCGCGGGTGCCCCGGGGCCGGCCGGTCACCTCGCCCACCACCCGCCAGCGGGCCGGGAGTTGGATCCCGCGCGGGAAGGTCGCCACGATCGCGTGGTCCTCGCCGCCGGACAGCACCCAGACCAGCGGGTCCACCCCGACGGCCTGGCCGATGTCGGCCATCTGCGCCGGGACGTCGAAGTCGGCGGCCAACAGGTCGATGTCCACGTCGCTGGCGCGGGCCACGTGCCCGAGGTCGGCGACCAGCCCGTCGCTCACGTCGATCATCGAGGTCGCGCCCAACTCGGCCGCGGCCGGGCCGGCGTGGTACGGCGGCTCGGGGCGGCGGTGCGCCTCGACGAAGGCGCGCGGGGAACGGAAGCCGCGCTGGAGCACCGTCAGGCCGGCGGCGGACCAGCCCAGCCAGCCGGTCACCGCGACCACGTCGCCCACCTGCGCGCCGGAGCGCAGCACGGCCGCGCGCCCCTGGAGGTCCCCGAGCGCCGTGATGGCGAGCATGACGGTGTCGCCGCGCACCACGTCGCCGCCGACCACGGTCGCGCCGGCCACCTGGCACTCGTCGCGCAGCCCGTCCATCAGCTCGGTGGCCCACGTGGTGGGCAGGTCGGCGGGGGCGACCAGGCCCAGCAGTATCGCGGTCGGCACCGCGCCCATCGCGGCCACGTCGGCGAGGTTCTGGGCGGCGGCCTTGCGGCCGACGTCGTAGGCGGTGGACCAGTCCCGGCGGAAGTGCCGGTTCTCGATCAGGACGTCCGTGGTGGCCACCACCCGGCCGTCCGGGGCCTTCACCACCGCCGCGTCGTCGCCCGGGCCGAGGTCGACCGCGTCGGTGAGCGGTACCCGGGCGGTCAGCTCCCTGATGAGGCCGAACTCGCCGAGCTCGCCCACGGTCCCCTGCATCTGCCGTCCTCTCGCACTCAATCCGAATCGTGCTGCCGTCCGGATCGCGCTGCCATCCGGATCCGGTCCCCCGTCGCTCCCCCCGCGCGCAGCGTACGCCCTCCCGGGGTGCAGAGGTCTCCCCTCCCCGGCCCGCAGCGCGGTAGCGTGGTGATCAGACTGCCGGTGAGCCCGTTTCCCACCCGACGTCCCTCCGGGCGAGCACGGCGGCGATCCCCCCCAACCGGCCGCCGGGAGGCCCCCGTGGTACAGGCGTACATCCTGATCCAGACCGAGGTCGGCAAGGCCACCGCCGTGGCCGAGTCGATCTCCAAGATCCCCGGCGTGCTCACCGCCGAGGACGTCACCGGCCCCTACGACGTCATCGTCCGGGCCGAGGCCGACACCGTGGACGACCTCGGCCGTCTGGTCGTGGCCAAGGTCCAGCAGGTGGAGGGCATCACCCGCACCCTGACCTGTCCGGTGGTCCACCTGTAAGGCGCGGCTACGATCGGCTGGTGCCCAGAGAACTCCGCGTCCCCCGCGCCCTCGCGGCCCTGCCCGCGCCGGTCCGCTGGCTCGCCGTGCCCGTCGCGCTGACCTGCACCGTCGTGGTGCTGCTCGGCAGTTGGAGCGGGCCGGCGGACATCGAGGTGCCGACGCCGACCGGCAAGGCGGCCGGCTACTGCCGGAACCTGGCCGCCGCGCTGCCGCAGGAGCTGCTCGGGCACGCCCGCAAGGACCCGTCGCCGTCCTCGCCGTACGTCGCGGTCTGGGACACCTCGCCCCGGACGGTGCTGCGGTGCGGCATCGACCGGCCCGAGGAGCTCGACGGCCCGCACGCCATGGACATGTCGCCGACGCTCGACGACGTCACGTGGTGGTCGCAGAAGCTGGACGACGGGAGCTACCGCTTCGTCACGACGATGCGCGCCGCGTACGTCGAGGTGATCTCCCCCGCCCACGTCTACGACAGCCCGCTGGACCCCGCCTCGGCGGTCACCGCGGCCGTCAAGGCGAACGTCCCCGGCTGACCGGAACGGACGAACGACCGACGGAGGGCGGGCCGGGAGCTTCCCGGCCCGCCCTCCGTTCCCGCGCGGGCGACTAGCGCAGCCCGGTCGAGCGCCGCAGCGCCGCCTGGAGCAGCCGGTCGATGAGCTCCGGGTACGCGACCCCGGTGGCCTCCCACATCTTCGGGTAGGCCGAGATCGGGGTGAAGCCGGGCATCGTGTTGATCTCGTTGATCATCCAGGTGCCGTCCTCCAGCAGGAAGAAGTCCACCCGGGCGAGGCCCTCGCAGCCGAAGGCCTCGAACGCGGCCACCGCCTGGCGACGGATCTCGGCGGTCTCGTCCGCCGACAGCTCCGCCGGGATCCGGACGTCCGAGGAGTCGATGTACTTGGCCTCGAAGTCGTAGAACTCGTAGTCGCCGCCGACCATGATCTCGCCGGGCACGCTGGCCCGCGGGCCGTCCTCGAACTCCAGCACGCCGCACTCGATCTCGCGGCCGGTCACCCCGGCCTCGATGATCAGCTTGGGGTCGTGCCGGCGGGCCTCCTCGATCGCGGCGTCCAGCTCGGCCAGGTCCTTGACCTTGGTGATGCCGATGCTGGAGCCGGCCCGGCAGGGCTTGACGAAGAGCGGCAGGCCGAGCTCGGCCACCCGCTCGCGCACGGCCGCGCGGCCCTCCTCGCTCTCCCAGTCGCGCCGGTTCACGATGGTGTAGCGGCCGACGTTCAGGCCGTGCGAGGCGAGGATCCGCTTGGCGAACTCCTTGTCCATGCCGGCCGCGCTGGCGAACACGCCGTTGCCCACGTACGGGACCCCGGAGAGCTCCAGCAGGCCCTGCAGGGTGCCGTCCTCGCCCCAGGGGCCGTGCAGCAGCGGGAACACCACGTCGACCTCGCCGAGCGCCTTGGGGGTGCCCCCCGGCTCGCTGAGGAGGACCTCGCGGCTGCCCGGCGAGACCGGCAGCGCGACCTGCCCGTCCACGGACTCGGCGACGTGCGCCACGTCCGGCAGCCTGCCGTCGGTGATGGCCATCCGGGCCGGCTCGTCGCTGGTCAGCGCCCAGCGGCCCTCGTGCGTGATGCCGATCGGCAGCACGTCGTACTTGTCGCGGTCGATCGCCCTGAGCACGCTGCCCGCGGTGGAGACCGAGATGGCGTGCTCGGAGCTGCGCCCGCCGAACACCAGCGCGACGCGGGGCTTCGGGGCGGACGGGTTCGGGGAGGACTGTTCGATGCTCATATCGCGTTTGAGACTACCGTGCGACGTGTTTCCGGAAAGTTAGCCGCCCCGCCACGCCGCCGCCCGGCGGTCAGCGCCGTTCCGCCTTCGCGGAGCGGGACATGAGCGTCTGCAGCGCCTCCTGGGTGGGCCTGCCGTTGTGCACGACGTCCACGACGGCCTCGACGATCGGCATGTCGACGCCGCTGCGCCGCGCGAGGTCGAGCACCGACTCGCAGGACTTGACGCCCTCGGCGGTCTGCTTGGTCGCCGCGATCGTCTCGGCGAGGGACATGCCCCGGCCCAGGTTCATACCGAAGGTGTTGTTGCGCGACAGCGGCGAGGAGCAGGTGGCGACCAGGTCGCCCATCCCGGCGAGGCCCGCGAACGTGTGCGGGTCGGCGCCGAGCGCCTCGCCGAGCCGGGTGGTCTCGGCCAGCCCGCGGGTGATCAGCGTCGCCTTGGTGTTGTCGCCGAGCCCCATGCCCGCGGCCATGCCGACCGCGAGGCCGATCACGTTCTTGACCGCGCCGCCGAGTTCGCAGCCCACCACGTCGGTGTTGGTGTACGGGCGGAAGTACGGCGTGTGGCAGGCCGCCTGGAGCCGCTTGGCGACCGCCTCGTCGCTGCAGGCGACGACGCTGGCGGCGGGCTGGCGGTTGGCGATCTCCTTGGCCAGGTTGGGCCCGCTGACCACCGCGACCCGCTCCCGGCCGACCTTGGCGACCTCGTCGATGACCTCGCTCATCCGCTTCGCGGTGCCGAGTTCGATGCCCTTCATGAGGCTGACCAGGACGGTCTGCGGCTCGATCAGCGGCGCCCAGGCGGCCAGGTTGTCGCGCAGCGTCTGCGAGGGCACCACGAGGACGGCGAAGTCGGCGCCGGCCAGCGCCTCGGCGGGGTCGGTGGTGGCGCGGACGGAGTCGGGCAGGCGCACGCCCGGGAGGTAGTCCGGGTTCTCGTGCGTGCTGTTGACCGCGTCCGCCAGCTCCTGGCGGCGGGCCCAGAGCACGACCTCGCTGCCGGCGTCGGCCAGCACCATCGCGAACGCGGTGCCCCAGGAGCCGGTCCCCATCACGGCGCAGCGGGTCACTGACCGGCCTCCTCGGTGTTCGTGCCGCCCTTGGCGCGGCGGCGTTCGGCGAGCGCGGCGGCGGCCCGCTCGCGGGCGGCCCTGCGCATGTCGTAGCGCTCGGCGGGCGGCTCCTCGCCGCGCACGCCGGCCAGCACGGCGGTGATCGCCGTCATGATGTCCTCGGTGGCGTCGCCCAGCACCTGGGCGGTGAGCTCCATGCCCCGGTACTTGCTCAGATCCACCGGCGGACCGGCCGCGACGACCACCCGGTGGCGCGGGAAGAGGTTGAACCTGCCCTTCCCGTAACCGGGCCGGCCGTACGGCGGGATGATCTCGTGGGCGCCCCAGTGCGCGACCGGGATGACCGGCGCACCGGTCATCAGCGCGACCCGGGCGACGCCGCTCTTGCCGGTCATCGGCCACAGGTCCGGGTCCCGGGTGAGGGTGCCCTCGGGGTAGAACTGCACGCACTGGCCGTTGTTGACGGCGTCGATCGCGGCCCGGAACGCCTGTGCGGCGTCCGTCGACTCGCGGAACACCGGAATCTGGCCGGTCTTGCGCAGCATGAATCCGATGAAGGGAATCGAGAACAGCGAGGACTTGCCGAGAATCCGCGGCGGGCGGCCGCTGTTGTACTGCCAGTGCGCGTAGACCAACGGGTCGATGATCGAATTGTGGTTCACCGCGGCGATGAATCCACCTTCCTCGGGAAGGTGCTCCCAGCCCCGCCAGTCGGGCTTCACCAGCGCGGTCGTCACCGGCTTGACCAGCACGGCCGCAAAGCGGTACCAGATGCCGTAGTCGGCGTTGCCGAACTTGGCGTGCGAGCGGCGGGCCACCCCAGGTCCTCCTCATCCGTGCGGCACACGGGGTGCCGCGGTCCTTGCCTCCCGGCGCCGGTGCACCGGGCGCCCGGTGCCCGGATCGCGGGCGCGGAACAGTGTCGCCCGCCCGCTCACCGACTGTCGAGCGACCGCGCCAGCGCACCGGGCGGTCGTGATCAAACGCACGTCCGCACAGCTGGGACGGCCTGGCGGGGGCTCCGGGGCCGGCGTCACAATGACGCCGATGACCCAGGACACCGTACGCCCCAGCGGGCCCGTCGCGCCCGCCGCACCCACCGCCGGCTGGTCGCTGGTGCTGCCGCTCAAGCCGCTCGCCCTCGCCAAGTCCCGGCTGGCCCCGTACGCCGGGGCGCACCGGGCCGACCTGGCGCTCTCGTTCGCGCTCGACACCGTCACCGCCGCGCTCGCGACCCCGGGCGTCGCCCGCGTCCTGGTGGTCACGCGGGACCCCGCGGCCGGCCCGCGGCTGGCCGCGCTCGGCGCCGTGGTGGTGGCCGACGAACCCGGCGGCGGCCTCAACCGGGCGCTGGCGCACGGGGCCGCGGCCGCGCTGGCGCTCGCCCCGGACGCGCCGCTGGCCGCCCTCTCGGCGGACCTGCCGGCGCTGCGGCCGGCCGAACTGGCCCGGGTGCTGGGCGCGGTGCCGTCCCGGGGCCGGGCCTTCCTGCCGGACTCCCCCGGCCTCGGCACGACGCTGCTCGCCTGTGCCCCCGGCAGCCCGCTCGCCCCCGCGTTCGGGGACGGCTCACGGGCCCGGCACGCGGCCGGCGGGGCACTCGAACTGGGCCTGGCGGACGTGGAGTCGGTGCGCCGCGACGTCGACACCGGCGCGGACCTCGGCGAGGCCCTGGCCCTCGGCGTCGGCCCCCACACGAGCGCCTCGTTCGCCCTCATCGGCCGTTCCTGACGCACGCCCCGCGAGACGCCGCCCGGGACTGTCGGACCCGCTCGCTATGCTGCTGGCATGCAGGCCACCGCGTTCACCTTCGACCCCGCCACCCGGGCCGGCTCCGTGCTGCTCGACGACGGGACCCCGGTGCCGTTCGACGCGGCCGCCTTCGACGCCGGCGGCCTGCGGCTGCTGCGGCCCGGCCAGCGGGTGCGCATCCGCACCGAGGGCAGCGGCGGGGCGCGCCGCGTGGTCTTCCTGACGCTCCAGACCTTCCCGGACCCGGCCGACGGCTGAACCGCCACCCGCCGGCGGTGCCGGCCGGACGCCCGGCGGGAAGAGGACCGCAACGCGAAAGAGCCGTGGCGGCCCGGCCTCCGCGTCATGCGGAAACGGGTGCGCCACGGCTTCTCTCGAAGGCCGTCCGAGGACGCCGCGCGGGACTACTTGGCGGTGGTCTTGCGCGCGGTGGTCTTGCGGGTGGCGGTCTTCTTCGCCGGAGCCGTCTTCTTGGCCGTGGCGGTCGCCTTCTTGGCGGTCGCGGTGGTCTTCTTGGCGGCGGCGGTGGTGACCGTCTTCTTGGCGGCGGCCGTCTTCTTCGTGGCGGTCGCCGTGGTCTTCTTGGCGGCGGCCGTGGTGGCCGTCTTCTTGGCGGCGGCCGTCTTCTTCGTGGCGGTCGCCGTGGTCTTCTTGGCGGCGGCCGTGGTGGCCGTCTTCTTGGCGGCGGCCTTCTTGGCGGCCGGCGCGGCGGCAGCGGCGGCGGCACGCTTGGTGGCGGCGCGCTTGGCGGCCGGGGTGGCGGCGACGCCGCTCTTGCCCGGGGTGAGGGAGCCCTTGGGGGCCTTCTTCACCGAGGGGCCTTCCTTCGGCAGCTTCTTGCTGCCGCTGACCAGGTCCTTGAAGCCCTGGCCCGGACGGAAGCGGGGCACCGAGGTCTTCTTGACCTTGACCTTCTCGCCGGTCTGCGGGTTGCGGGCGAAGCGCGCGGAGCGCTCCACCTTCTCGAAGGTGCCGAAACCGGTGACCGAAACCCGGTCACCGGCCACAACGGCACGGACCATGGTGTCGAGCACTGCGTCGACGGCCTCTGCGGCAGCCTTGCGACCGCCCAGCTGCTCGGCCACCGCTTCGACAAGCTGAGCCTTGTTCACGTCTTCCCCTTCGGAAACGGGCGCCGGATGATTCCATCCGTTCTTTTCGCACGTTAGGTATGTATCTGCGGACTTTCAATTACCAAACGCGCGAATCACCCTAGTGTCGCAATGGATTTGCGCGTCGGCGACCTCAGCCGAGCGGCGGGCGCCCCTCGTCGAGGTCATGCACAAACCGACTCAACCGCCTTGCCGCCTCCGGAAGATCGCGCTTGGCGGCCTCGGTGACGATGAGGAGTTGACGGGTGAGAGCGGTCTTTGCATCCGTAGACACGTTCAGCGCATGCACACGGTCGTGAGCTTGCTTCAACCGCTCGGCCACAAGCGCGTAGAGCGCTGCGACTTCCGGGTCGTCCGGCCCCTCAGCAGGTGCGGAGGCGACGTCCGGCCGCTCGTCAATTCGGCGTTCGGATCCCCGGCCCGTGGACTCCGAAGGCGCGGGTTCGCCGCCCGCGTACGGAGGTTCATGGTGCCGGTGCATGCACTGATTGTGCCATCTACCCGCAGTTGTGCATGCGCGGGGCCCTCTCGGGCAAAGCCAAATGGGCAATCGGGGGCGGCCCGGCGGCCCTAACTCGTGCTCCGGAACGCCGGATGGCCCGCCCCCCCGAGGAGGGGGCGGGCCATCCGGCGGATCGTCAGAATGCTTGTTCTGAAGGGATCTCAGGCAGCGGGCTGGGTACGGGGCTTGAAGGCCGGGCGGGTCGCCTCGAACGCGGCGATGTCGGGCTCGTTCTGCAGCGTGATGCTGATGTCGTCCAGCCCGTTGAGCAGCCGCCAGCGGACGTTGTCGTCCAGTTCGAACGGCGCGGTGACGCCCTCGGCCCGGACCTCGCGGGCCTCCAGGTCGACCGTGATCTCGGCACCGGCGTCACTCTCGGTGAGCACCCAGAGGCGCTCCACGGTCTCCTGCGGCAGGACGACCGTCAGCAGGCCGTTTTTAAGGGAATTCCCACGGAAGATGTCGGCGAAGCGCGACGAGATGACGGCGTGGAAGCCGTAGTTCTGCAGCGCCCAGACGGCGTGCTCGCGCGAGGATCCGGTGCCGAACTCGGGGCCGGCCACCAGGACGGTGGCGCCCCGGCGCTCCGGCTGGTTGAGGATGAACGACTCGTCCTTGCGCCAGGCCTCGAACAGCCCGCCCTCGAAGCCGGAGCGGGTCACCTTCTTCAGCCAGTGGGCGGGGATGATCTGGTCGGTGTCTACGTTGCTGCGGCGCAGCGGGACGGCCCGGCCGGTGTGGGTGGTGAACTTCTCCATGGCTCAGGCCTCCACGGCGATGTCGGCGGTCAGGTCGGACGGGGCCGCCAGCCGGCCCAGGACGGCGGTCGCGGCGGCGACCTGCGGGGAGACCAGGTGGGTGCGGCCGCCCTTGCCCTGCCGGCCCTCGAAGTTGCGGTTCGAGGTGGAGGCGCAGCGCTCGCCGGGGGCGAGCTGGTCGGGGTTCATGCCCAGGCACATCGAGCAGCCCGCGTGCCGCCACTCGGCGCCGGCCGCGGTGAACACCTTGTCCAGGCCCTCCTCGACGGCCTGCAGCGCGACGCGCACCGAGCCCGGCACGACCAGCATCCGTACGCCGTCGGCGATCCGGCGGCCGTCCAGGACGGCGGCGGCGGCGCGCAGGTCCTCAATGCGGCCGTTGGTGCAGGAGCCGACGAAGACCGCGTCGACCTTGACCTCGCGCAGCGGGGTGCCGGCCTCCAGGCCCATGTACTTCAGGGCGTTCTCGGCGGCGGTGCGCTCCTGCGGGTCGGCGAAGTCCTCGGGGTACGGGACGGCGGAGCCCAGCGGAGCGCCCTGGCCGGGGTTGGTGCCCCAGGTGACGAACGGGGTCAGCTCGCTCGCGTCGATGAAGATCTCGTGGTCGAAGACCGCGTCCTCGTCGGTGCCCAGGGTGTTCCAGTACGCGACGGCGGCGTCCCAGTCCTCGCCCCGGGGGGCGTGCGGGCGGCCCTTGAGGTACTCGAACGTGGTCTCGTCCGGGGCGATCATGCCGGCCCGGGCGCCCGCCTCGATCGACATGTTGCAGATGGTCATCCGGGCCTCCATGGACAGGCTCCGGATCGCCGAACCGCGGTACTCCAGGACGTAGCCCTGGCCGCCGCCGGTGCCGATCTTCGCGATGACGGCGAGGATCAGGTCCTTGGCGGTGACGCCCTCGGGCAGCTCGCCCTCGACGGTGATCGCCATGGTGCGGAACGGCGCGAGCGGCAGCGTCTGGGTGGCCAGCACGTGTTCGACCTGGCTGGTGCCGATGCCGAACGCCAGTGCGCCGAAGGCGCCGTGGGTGGAGGTGTGGGAGTCGCCGCAGACCACGGTCATGCCGGGCTGGGTCAGGCCGAGCTGCGGGCCGACGACGTGGACGACGCCCTGCTCGACGTCGCCCAGCGAGTGGATCCGGACGCCGAACTCGGCGGCGTTGCGGCGCAGCGTCTCCAGCTGGACCTTGGAGACCGGGTCGGCGATCGGCTTGTCGATGTCCAGGGTCGGGGTGTTGTGGTCCTCGGTGGCGATCGTCAGATCGGTGCGGCGGACCGGGCGGCCGGCCAGCCGCAGGCCGTCGAAGGCCTGCGGGCTGGTGACCTCGTGGAGCAGGTGCAGGTCGATGAAGAGCAGGTCGGGCTCACCCTCCGCGCGCCGCACGACGTGGTCGTCCCAGACCTTCTCTGCGAGTGTCCGTCCCATCGGGTTCCCTCCAGCCGGCCGCGTTGCCGGCCTTCTCGGTGTCGTCGAGGTCAAAGCTGTCGCCGCCCATGGTGCGGAGCGCTTCGCGCGACCTGCACGCCGGATCGGTGTCCACGATGCGGACACTCTGTCGAGGCCCCATCCTGGGTGTCTCCCGGGCTGCTGCATCCAGAGTGGCGCTTTTCCGGCGAGATTGAACTTGCGTCTCGCGGAATGAGACTGCAGTCTTAGGGCATGGACAACACTAGCGGCGTCGGCGTTCTCGACAAGGCCGCTCTGGTGCTCAGCGCACTGGAGTCGGGCCCCGCCACGTTGGCGGGGCTGGTCGCCGCCACCGGTCTGGCGCGCCCCACGGCCCACCGACTCGCCGTCGCACTCGAACACCACCGTCTGGTCACCAGGGACATGCAGGGGCGTTTCATCCTCGGCCCCCGTCTCTCCGAACTCTCCGCCGCGGCGGGCGAGGACCGGCTGCTCGCCACCGCGGGCCCGGTCCTGACCCACCTGCGCGACGTCACCGGCGAGAGCGCACAGCTCTACCGCCGGCAGGGCGAGATGCGGATCTGCGTAGCCGCCGCCGAGCGGCTCTCCGGTCTGCGGGACACCGTCCCGGTCGGCAGCACCCTGCCGATGAAGGCCGGCTCGGCCGCCCAGGTCCTGCTGGCCTGGGAGGAGCCCGAGCGGCTCCACCGCGGCCTCCAGGGCGCCCGCTTCACCGCGACCGCGCTGAGCGGCGTCCGGCGCCGCGGCTGGGCCCAGTCGATCGGCGAGCGGGAGCCGGGCGTCGCGTCCGTCTCCGCGCCCGTGCGCGGCCCCTCCAACCGCGTCGTGGCCGCCGTCTCCGTCTCCGGCCCGATCGAGCGCCTGACCCGTCACCCGGGCCGGCTGCACGCCCAGGCCATCATCGAAGCCGCGAACCGGCTCACCGAGGCCCTGCGGCGCAGCTGACACACCACGCGGAAAAGCCCGGCGGGGGGGGGGCCGGTGGTGTGTTAGGGCGCGCGGGGGGTGGGTGTCGGAGGGGGGGGGGGTGGCGCGGAGATGTGAAACGCGCAGAGGGGGGCGGG
>NZ_JBHWGD010000031.1:71626-93071 GCF_042733235.1 Kitasatospora sp. NPDC059722 | reverse complement strand
CCACTCCCCCCCCCCCCGGGGCCGCCAACCCCCGCCCCCCGCCAGCCCCGGCCGGCCCCCGCCGGCCCCGGGGGCCCAACTCCCGCTCGCTCATTACGCTTTGGATCACCCTGACGGCGCAGCCGGGCACCCGGCGCACCCGCCCCGCGCAGGCCTGCGCGCCGCACCGCCCGCCCCGGGGCGCACACGTCCGGGCCGGAGGCGGCGCCTGCCCCGTGGCCGGGATGGCCGGGGACGAAACCCGCTGGCCGGGCCGGGTGGTGGCAGGGCAGGGTGGGCGCATGACCCGCCAGGAACTCGCCGCGCTGCTCACCGACCAGACCCCGGCCTGCGGCCCCGCCCGCCGGGCGCTGCTGTCCGGCGGCGCGTTCGATGTCGGGACCAACCTGATCCCCGCCCGGCGGCTCGCCGGCGTCTACGGCCGGCGCGAGCGCAGGATCCTGGAACGCGGCCTCCATTCGCTCGGCCTCGCCGAGTCCCTCGTGATCCTGCGCCAGGCCGGGGACGAGGCCCTGCGCGTCGCCGTCGTCCAAACACCGGACTGCAGCGGGCCGTTCATCGTCTTCCTCGACGCCACCGCCACCCGCGTCCTGGCCTGCCTGGACAGCCCCCGCTTCCCGCCCCGGCCCCTCGACACCCACCGACCCTCCCGAAGCGCCGGCTCGCACTGGTCCGAACACGCCACAACGGCAGCTCCGCCGCCAGGCAAACCTCAGCAGACCGCCCCGGGGGGAAACTCTTGAGGCGAAACATGATCAGGAACAACACTGGGTGAGACACGACGAGCCGGTGACCAGGCTCTGCGGCCACTGTCCTGGCGGTCTTCGACGTCAGCAGGCTCGCGGCAAGGCCACGGCCTGACACCGCAGGTCTGCAACGGCAGGGAAGGAAGCAATGCGGGTCGAATACGACGCCTCGGCGAATATGGCGTACATCTACCTTCTCGACAAGATCAACCCGGGCGAAGCCGTCCAGCAGGTGGTTGCCGGCGAGGACACCACAGCGATTCTCGACTACGACTCGCAGGGACGGCTTCTCGGCATCGAACTGTTCAGCGCCAGAAGACAGTTGCACCCAAATCTGCTGGCCATTGCGGAGAGGATCGACCGTGAACCGCGTTCACCGGCACCCTCGGCCGAGACGGCAGGCGCCTGACAGCGCGGGTTCGGGAACCTCCACACGAAGGTCCCCTCACCGGCGCGTGCACCGAAACCAGCCCGCCCCGGCCCGGGCCGGCCGCCCGGCTCGAAGAACCAGCGGCCCGCCGCCCGCTGCGAGGTGGGCAAAGTCCTCGCCACCGGCGAGGCACACGCCCGGCCCGCCCACCACCGGAAGGGCACCGAACCCAGGCGCACAGCTTGACCAGCCTGAGCCAGGATGACCTGGACGGATCAGGTAGAACTGCTCGCGTCACAGCACCAGCTCCGAGAGGCGAGGTATGGATCACCGGGATGTGGATGGCGCCGTGGCCGAGATGATGCGGGTACTCGGCCCGCACACAGCGGACAACTGGGCGGTCTCAGCGGATTCGCTTGACTGGACGTGCCGGCAGACGGCTGTCCACGTGGCGCACGACCTGCTGGCCTACGCCGGCCAGGTGGCAGCCTGCCCCGCCGATGCCTACCTGCCTTTTGATCTGACGGTCCCCCCGGACGCCTCCCCCCGGGAGGTGCTCCAAGTGGTCACCGCCTGCGCGGGACTGCTCAGCAGTGCGCTGGTCACGGCTGACCCGCAGGTGCGGGCCTGGCACTGGGGCGCCTGTGACCCGGCCGGCTTCGCGTCGATGGGTGTTGCCGAGATCCTCCTTCACACCTACGACATCACCCGGGGCCTGGGCGTGCCGTGGCTGCCACCGCAACCGTTGTGCGAGGGCGTGCTCCGCCGCCTCTTTCCCGACGCCCCGCCCGGAGCCCCCATCGAGGTGCTCCTCTGGTGCACTGGCCGGGGCGAGTTGGACGGTCGCCCCCGCCGCACCTCATGGACGTGGCAGGCAGCGACCTCCTGACAGATCTCTGCGAAGGTTGAACGTCAAGCCGAGCGGCAACGCCCTGCGTTCCGAAGCCCGTTCGGCACGGTCCACCAGGCGGCCCCATGGCCTGCCCCGAGCCGACCAGTTCGAGATCACGCAGCCCCCCCCGGGGGGCCTCCCCTGCTTCAGGCCTTTCAACCGGTGGCGGCCTCGGCGGGCAGGCGGGAGGTGACGAGGTCGGCGACCGCCCGGCTCATCGCCTCGCGCTCGGCCGCCGGGTCGGCGGCGGTGGCCAGGGCGACGGCCGCCTGGTGCAGCGCCCCGTACAGCAGATGGGCCAGGGGTTCGGCCTGGCCGGGGGCGAGCAGGCCGCGGCGGGCGGCGCCGTCCAGGGAGGCGCGCAGCAGCTGCCGGGCGCAGTAGGGGTCGCCGAAGCGCACCGAGCGTTCCCAGCCGAGGACGAGGGGGCCCTCGATGAGCAGGATCCGCTGCACGGGGGCTTCCAGGCAGGCCGTCAGGTAGGCGTCCATGCCGGCCAGCATCCGTCCGATCACGCCGTGGCCCGCTTCCTTGGCCTCGCCGGCGGCGTGGGCGCAGCGGTCGTGGACGTCGTGCTGGACGGCCTCGTAGGCGGCTTCGAAGAGGCGGTGCTTGTCGGGGAAGTGGTGGTAGAGCGCGCCGCGGGTGACTCCGGCGCGCTCGACGATGCGCGTGGTGGAGGTCTCGGCGTAGCCGTCCGCGGTGAACAGGGCGATCGCCGCGTCGACGAGGTGTCTGCGGGTGGCGTCGCCCTGTTCGGCCTTCTTCGTCATGGCCTCATCGTACGGAGTAGACGTTGACGTCGTGGTCGAGGCCGATGAGGGCGGGGTCCAGGCGGCCGGAGGCGGCGAGGACGAAGGCCATCGGGTCGGCGGCGGGCGCGGTGGCGGTGGCGGCGTGGGGGCGGCCGAGGCGTTGGAGTTCGGCGCGCAGCCAGGTCTCGCTGGCGGCGAGGCCGGGGCCGTCGGTGGTGCGGGGGTGGCCGAGGGCGGTGCGGATGTCGTCGGCGTGGACGAACGCGTCGTACCACAGGGTCAGGACGCCGTTGGCGACGGTGCGCCCGAAGCGGGGGTTGACGCTCTGCCAGACGCGGTCGTCGAGGCGGGCGAGGGAGGCGGTGAGGCGGGCGGCGGCCTCGCGCAGGAGGGCGGCGAGTTCGCGGGGCGGGGTGTCGCGCAGGGCGCGGGCCTGGTCGTCGGGGGTGCGGGTGCCGATGGTGCCGTCGGCGGAGTCGAGGGCGTTGGCGGTGACGTGCGCGGCGACGTCGCGCACCTGCCATCCGGCGCAGCGCGTGGCCGCGTCCCGGTCGGTGTCCTTGAGAGCGTCGAGCAGGTCGGCGAAGAGCCCGAATTCGGTGTCGAGCCCTGCCACGACCTGCGCCCTGTCCATCCCCGTCATGCCGTCAACCCCCTGGTGTGCGGCGGCCGTTGGTGACCGTGCCGTCGCCGACGACGATACATACATGCAGCCTGTATGTATAGGGCGGGGGTGGCCTGGCGCGGGAAGTCGGCCCCGTCGACTTCCCGCTCCGGCAAGGGCCTTGAGGACGGCGCCCGCACCACGGCACTACCCCTCGGCCCTGCCCAGCCGGGGGCAGCGCGGAGTGGGAAGCCGGCCCCGTGGACTTCCCACTCCCCCGGCCGGATGGCCGGGGTGCTTACTGCTTCGGTGGCGTGGGCGGGTCGTTGGGCGGCGGGTTCTGCTGGCCGGTGTGAAGGGCCTCGGGGTTGCGGGCGTCGTCGTGCAGCTCGTCCGGTAGCGGTGGCAGGGCGGGTTGTCCGGGTGCCCGGGCGGGTCCGCGGGATGCGCGGCCGCGTTGCTCGCGCCAACGGCCCTGTCTCTCCGGGTGGATCGTGCCGCTCAACTCGGCTTCCTCTCTGCTGGTCCTGCCCGTTCCGGCCATCCTGGCGCGGACGGCCGGCGCGGCGCGGAGATTCGGCCCTTGTCGGATCATGGGCCCGGGATGGCTGCGCCCGGCCGGAGGTCGACGAGGCGAGTCGGGTTCAGCAGCTCTCCTCCACGTAGAGGAGGGTCCATGCCGTCCGCGGAGGCGAATTCGTAGGGGTTGTGAACTGCTGGGGATCGAGGTCGTTTTCGTGCGCATGGGTGTCCGTGAGTTTGTTTTCGATCACGGCTTGTTGGGCGGATGAGGCGACTGTCAGTGGCGTGTGTGAGGGTGGTGGCGCTGACGGAGAGGGGGTTGGCGTGACTGGGCCGGGGAAGCCGCTGCGGTGGATAGACGCGCCGTTCGTTTCCCTTGGCCCGTCGGGTGTGACGGTCCGTGACCGTCTCAAGGGCCTCACCCCCGAGGACGAGCGAGTGCTGCGGCTGGTCGGAGCGCATCTGGGTTCGCTGGCGTCGCGTGACCTCAAGGCCCGGTGCGCCGACGGCCTGGAGCACTCCACTGCCACGTGGGCGGGGCGTAAGCGGGACCTGACGGCCGAGTCGTCGTCACGGTGGGCCGGGAGCATCACCAAGGCCACGCACGACCAGTGGGCGCTGTCGCGCCGCGGGCAGGCCGCGCACCTGGACTCCCTGGACACCGGGATCAGGACGATCTCCCACCGGCTGTCCCTGCCGATCGGGGAGAAGGGTGGCAGGCGGCAGCCCGGCGGATACCGTTCCAAGCACGAGTGGTTCGTCAAGACCCGTCGCCTGGCGATCCTTGAGGAGCGCCGCGAACAGGTCGCGGCCGACCGTGAGGCCGGCCGCGTGCGCGTGGTGCGCGGCGGCCGGAAGCTCCTCAACACCCGGCACAACCTCACCGCCGCGGACCTGACCGAAGCCCGGTGGCGGGAGAAGTGGGAAACCGCCCGGTGGTTCCTGTCGGCTGACGGGGAGTCCGGCAAGCGGTTCGGGAACGAGACGATCCGCGTCACCCCCGACGGCGAAGTGTCGATCAAGCTGCCGGCCCCGCTGGCCAACCTGGCGAACGCCAAGCACGGCCGGTACGTCCTCGCCGCGAAGGTGACATTCCCGTACCAGGGGCAGGAGTGGGCCGACCGCATCGAGGCCAACCGGGCGGTCGCCTACCGCATCCACCTGGACGTCGACCGGGGACGCTGGTACCTGGACGCCTCCTGGACCCGGCCCGTCGTGCGGACGATGCCGCTGGCCACCGCCCGCGCGGCCGGGATGGTCGGCGTGGACACCAACGCCGACCACTTCGCCTGCTGGCGGCTCGACGTCCACGGCAACCCGGTCGGCGAACCCCAACGGTTCCCCTACGACCTGACCGGCACCGCCACCCACCGCGACGCCCAGGTCCGCCACGCCATCACCCGGCTTCTGCACTGGGCCAAGCGCTGTGGTGTCACGGCGATCGGTCTGGAGAACCTGGACTTCACCGCCGAGACCACGCGCGAGAAGCACGGCCACAGGAAGCGGTTCCGGCAGCTCATCTCGGGTATTCCCACCGGCAGACTCCATGCCCGGCTCGTCTCCATGGCCGCCGAGCTGGACCTGGTCATCGTCGCGGTCGACCCCGCCTACACCTCCCGGTGGGGCGCGCAGCACTGGCAGAAACCACTGACGACGCCCACCCGTAAGACCACCCGACACGACAGCGCCGCTGTCGCCATCGGACGACGCGCCCTCGGACACCCGATCCGGCGACGGACGACACCGCCCCACGACGACCGGAGTGATCGTCGCGGGCATCGGACCGTCCAGGCCGGACCAGGCGACCGGGGGCGCGAGGAAACCCGCCACCCCGCCACGGACCGTGCACACGATGCACGCAGCCGGACGGGGACAACGAGAACGCGGGCGACCAGCCGGGCATCCAACACCGTTCGGGATGCGCGCAGTGATCAACCGTGGGTCCAAGACCCGCTCCTGCTCACTGAATAGGAACGGTTCTCGCCATCATGGTGTCGTCGTCCAGACTCCACGGCTACGGGGTCCGCTGGGACCCCGGTGCCCGGTGCTACCGGGTGCGCAACGAGGTCACCGGGCAGTGGCTGCGCAGCGGCTCCAGCGGTGAACTCGCCGGCTTCCACTCGTTTTGCGCCGCGTTCTCGGCGTGGCGCCTGTTCGAGGTGCACCGCAGGACCGGTGGGTGATGGGGCCGATCCTGGACCGTGCGACGGCCGAACAGCGGCGTGAGGCCGCCCTGGTGGCCGACGACCTGGCGGCCGTCCTCGCGCTCGCCGGGGCGAAGTTGCCGTCCCTGGAGGTGGACTGGGACTTCGGGCGCCGCACCGGCTGCTACCTGATCTCCCTCGGCGCCGCCCGCACCGCCGAAGTGCTGCGCATCGTCGAGCTGTTGCGCAAGGGCCTGCACTACGAGCACCTCACCGCCGCCGAAGAAGAACGGTGACTGCCTTGCCCGACCCCTGACTTCACGCCGAAGCGCCCGTGTGCCGGCTCGGCTGCCTCGTCCTGGTGCGCGACGTGCGCGGGGACGTCCTGCTCGTCGACCCCGACCACCTGGACGGGCTGATCCTGCCCGGCGGCGCCGCCCGGCCCGACGAGGCGCCGCACGAGGCCGCCGCCCGCCACCTGTTCGCGCAGACCGGTCTCGTCCGGCGCCTCACGCACGTCCTGGCCGTCGACTTCGCCTGCGCCGACCGCTACCCGCAGCGCCTGGGCCTCGTCTTCGACGGCGGTGTCACCGGCGGCCGCCCCGCCGGCGCGTGTTTCGTGCCCGTGCGGCGGATCGGGCAGGTCATGGCCCCGGCGCAGGCCGCCCGCGTCACGCAGGCGCTGACGGGCCGTGCCGTGCCGCTGCTCCTGCATGGCCAGCGCGCCGCCTGAACCACCGGGGACGGGCGCCGCGTGGCCTGGTGCCCCCGTGCCCGCAACGCCCGCACGAGTGGCCGCCGGGCCGGACCGCCCGGAACCGGACGCCCCAGGACACGCCCGGAGCGCCGCGAGGACGGAGCACCGGGCCACGCCGCGGGGCGGGCGCAGCGTCCGGCGAGGCGGGGAGGGCAGGCGGGGCGGGGCGTGGGGTGTGGGGGTGTCAGGCGGCGGCGAGGGCCGGGCGTGGGGTGCGGGTGAGGCAGTCGTCGGTGAAGGCGAGGGCGCGCAGGTGGTAGGGGCGGGCGGCGTGGCCCAGGGACAGGTTGTGGCCAGCGCCGTGGGCGGTGGTGAGGCGGGCCAGGCCTTCGGGGAAGGCCCGGGTGAGAGCGGTGCGGGCGGGCGGGTCCAGGCGCCACCAGGTCTCGTGGTCGGCGAGGGTCAGGCGGACGGGGACGCGGACGCGGGCGGCCAGGGTGGTGTAGCGGGTGGGCCAGGTGGCCAGTTCGCGGGATTCGAGGGCGGGGACGGGGGTGAGCAGGGTGCGGGCGGCGTGGAAGGTGCCGGGCGGGTAGAGGTGCAGGGGGCCCCAGTTGAGGCGGCCGCCGCCGGCGAGGTCGTCGGGCCGGTCCCACGCGCCGGGGGCGTAGTGCTGGGCGAGGCCGGAGATGTCGACGCCGAGCAGGGGCAGGGCGGGGTCGTCGGGCCAGTGGGCGGCGAGCTGGAGAGCGATCTTTCCGCCGAAGGAGTGGGCGAGGAGCTGGACGCCGGCGCCGACGGGGTGGGCGCGGGCGTAGTCGGTGAGGGCGGCGTGCAGGGTGGCGGCCTGGTCGGCGATGAGCTGGCCGTGGGGCAGGCGGCGGGCGGAGGCGCCGTGGCCGGGGCGGTCGGGGGCGAGCACGGTGTAGCCGAGGCGGGCGGCCAGGGTGAGCAGGTCGGTGTCCGGGTGGGCGGGGCCGGCGAAGTAGGCGGCGCGCATGCCGCGTCCGTGGATGGCCAGCAGCAGGGCCTTGGGCTCACCGGCGGGCCCGGCCGGTCCGGCCGCAGTGGCGGATCCGGCGGGTGCGGCGGGGGGTTCGGCGACCAGGGCGGAGACGGGGATGCCGTCGGCGTCGAGGACCAGTGAGCGCACCAGGGGGCTCGGGGCGGGGGCGTGCCTCATGCGGTCACCGCCCGGCGGGCGGCATCGAGCCCGGCGGCATCGAGTCCGGGGGCTTCGGGTCGGGCGGCATCGAGGCGGGCGGCGTCGAGGCGGGCGGTCCAGGTGCCCACATCGCCTTGGCGCATGAGGGAGGTGCCGATCAGCAGGCCCGCGTAGCCGGCGTCCAGGAGGCGGGCGCCGTCGGCCGGGTCGGTGATGGCGGAGGCGGAGACGGGGGCGCGGGTGCCGCACGCGCGCAGGGCGGGCAGCAGGCGCAGGGAGCGGGTGAGGTCGCCGGTGTCGCGTTCGCGGCGGCGGATGTCCTTGTTGTTGACGGCGATCACGCACGCCTCGGGGCGGGTGAGGCGCTCCAGTTCGGCTTCCTCGGTGATCTCGACGAAGGGGGTGAGGCCCAGGCCGAGGGCGGCGGTGATCAGGCGGCGCAGGGAGGCTGCGGGCAGCAGGGCGGCGGTGAGCAGGACGGCGGAGGCGCCGAGGGCGGCGGCGGCCTCCAGCTGGGCGGGGCGGGTGAGGAAGTCCTTCTGCAGGACGGGCAGGGAGGTGGTGGCGGTGACCTCGCGCAGCAGGCGGGGGGTGCCGCCGAACCAGCGGCCGGTGACCACCGACAGGCAGGGGGCGCCGGCCTGTTCGTAGCGGGTGACGAGGTCGGTGACGGTGCGCGGGCCGAGCAGGTCGGCGCCGTGGGGGTCGCGGAGCTTGATCTCCATGACCAGGGGGCGGTCGGCGGCGAGCAACGCGTCCAGGAACCGGGTGGAGGCGGACGCGACTTCGGGGGCGGGCCCGGCGGCGGGCAGAGCGGGCGCGGGGACGGCGGCGGGCAGGGAGGGGGCGGCGGGCAGGGAGGGGGCGGCGGTCATGGTCGGGGGTCCTCGGGAGACGGCGGCGGGAGGGACGGCTGGTGCGGGTGCCAGGCGCGGGTGAGGGCGGTGAGGGCCTCGCGGGTGAAGCGGCCGGCGCCGTCGCGGGCGGCGGTGTCGATGTCGGCGCCCGCGTACAGGGGGTGTTCGGTGACGGTGGTGTAGGCGGGGCGGTTGTCGGCGTTCAGGCCGCCGGCGAGAAGGAAGGGGATGCTCAGGCGCGGCAGCAGGGCGTGGACGTCGGCGGGCCGCAGGGGGTGGCCGGTGGAGCCGACGCGGCCGTCGTCGGTGACGGTGTCCAGGAGGAACAGGTCGCATCCGGCGCGTTCGAAGGCCCGGATGAAGGGGCGTTCCAGGCAGCGGCCGCGGGCCAGGTGCAGGACCTTGACGAGGACGGCATGGGGCAGGCGCCGGCGCAGGTCGGCGACGACGGCGGGCGGCTGGTAGGCGTGGAGCTGGATCCAGCGCACGCCGGCGTCGGCGGCCAGACGGGCCAGGGCCGCGGCGTCGTCGAGGAAGGTGACCAGGACCGGTTCCAGGCCGCTGCCGTGGGCGGCGGCGGCCAGCCGGACCAGGCGCTCGGCGCTGAGGTCGGCCGGTCCCCCGGGCACGCCGTGCCACAGGCCCACCAGGGTGGGGCCGCCGGCGGCGAGCAGGGCGACGTCGGCGGCGGTGCGCGCCCCGCACACCTTCAGGTGACGCAGGCCCGGGCGCGGGGCGGGCGCCGGGCGCCGCGCGACGGCGGTGCCCGGGGGCGCCGGCAGGACGGGCGGGGCCGGCGGGAAGGACGGGAAGGACAAGAAGGGCGGGGAGGACGGGCCCGGCGGGGCGGGCCGGGAGGGCAGGGCGTTCATTTGCCGAGTCCGAGCATCGCGGCGATGCGGTTGTACTGGATCTCGTTGCTGCCGGAGTAGATGGTGCCGGCGACCGCGTTGCGCACGTCCTTCTCCAGCCCGTACTCCGACATGTAGCCGTTGCCGCCGAAGACCTGGACGGCGGCCAGCGAGGTGGCGAGGTTGGACTCGCTGGTGAGGAGCTTGGCGATGGCCATGTCGACGGTGACGTTCTCGCCGGCCTCCAGGCGCTGGGCGGTGTCGTAGAGCCACTTGCGGGCGGTCTCCAGGCGGATCTTGGTGTCGACGATCTTGTTGGCGACCGACTGGTAGGAGCCGATGGGCTTGCCGAAGGACATCCGGGTCTTGGCGTAGTCCAGGCAGCGGGCCAGGCGGTGCTGCATCTCGCCGGTGTTGACGATGAAGGAGTAGAGGATCTCGCGCTTCATGACGTGGTCCAGGACGAGGAAGCCGCCGCCGACGCGGCCCAGGACCCGGTCGGCGGGCACCCGTACGTCGTCGAGGTAGACCTCGGACAGCGGGGAGGTGCGCAGGCCCATCTTCCTGATGGGCTTGCCGGTGCTCAGGCCCGGCATGCCGCGGTCCAGGAGGAAGGCGGTCACGCCGAGCGCGCCGCCCTGGGGGTGGGTGCGGGCGTAGACGACGATGACGTCGGCGACGGGCCCGTTGGAGACGAAGGTCTTGGCACCGGTGAGGACGAAGTGGTCGCCGTCGCGCACCGCGCGGGTGCGCATCTGCATGGCGTCCGAGCCGCCCTCGGACTCGGTGATGGCGTGCGCGCCGATCGCCTCGCCGGAGGCGATACGCGGCAGGTAGGCCTCCTTGAGGGCGGGCGAGCCGAAGGCCTGCAGGGGCACGCCGGTGGAGGCCATGGAGGTGGTGACGCAGAAGTTGAGGCCGCCGTCGCGGCAGTGCTGCCCCAGCCCCTCCAGGACGTACATGGTGGTCAGCAGGGACTGTCCGAGCCCGCCGTGGGCCTCGTCGAAGGGCAGGGACAGGATCCCGGTCTTCTGTATCAGGCGCCATTTGTCGTGGGAGAAGGCGGCCTGCTCGTCGCCTTCGATGTGGCCGGCGCTCAGGTCGTCACCGAAGCGGGCCAGTGCCTCGCGCAGGGCGTCCTGGTCGGCGTTCCAGCGGATCACGGTGGTGCCGCCTTCCTCCCGGGCCTGCCGCTCACGGGGACCCGGGGTGTCCAACCGGCGCGGGGCGCACCGGCGTTCAGTGGCTTGACTCGCTTGACGGGCATGACGGGCTTGCGGGCCCGGCTCGTGGGCCGGGCTTGCGGGTTTGACCCGCTTGACGGGCGTGGCCCGTCCGGCGGGCCCGGGCCGGCTTCGGCTCGCCTCGGCCGGCCCCGGCTGTGCGGCCGTCGCTCTAGTAGGCGGAGGAGTTGTGGGCGTCGAGCTGGTGGACCTCGTCGCCGCGCAGGGCCGGGGAGAAGACGCACACCAGGCGCATGTCCTCGTGGGGGGAGGCGACGAGGTAGTGGGCGTCGTGCTCGTCCAGGGCGTACAGGCGCCCGGGGGTGATGGGGTGGGCGTTGCCGTCCATGTCGACGACCTCGCCGGAGCCGGCGATGCAGTAGCAGGCTTCGAGGTGGTTGCGGTACTCCAGGCGGGACTTGGTGCCGGCGTTGACGATGGTGTCGGTGAGGCTGTAGCCGAGGCCGTCGCTCTCCACAAGGAAGCGGCGGGACAGGCCGTTGCCCCACTCGACGGTCTTCACGTCGTCAAGGTCGCGGATCAGCATGCGGGTTCTGCCTCTCTGGTGGCGGGGGTGAGGGTGACGGCGGTGCCGGTCGTGCCGGCGGCCGCGCCGGTCGTGGTGCCGGTGGTGGTGCGGGTGGGTCCGCCCGCCCGCGGGGGGTGGGGCGGGCGGAGTTCACGGAGGAAGGCGCGCAGCGCCGCGAGGGGGTCGGTGCCGGCGTTCAGGGCGGCCTCGACGCGTTCGACGGCGGCGGAGCCGACGACGGCCGCGCGGGCGCCGGTGGCGGCGACGGCCTCCAGGTCGGTGGCGCTGCGCACGCCGAAGCCGATGGCGACGGGGGTGTGGGGGGCGGCCCGGTTGAGGGCGGCGACGGTGGCCTTCAGGGTGCGGTGGCCGGCGGCGGGTGCGGTGCCCGAGCGTCCGTAGTGGGCGACCAGGTAGACGTAGGCGCCGTGGGCGGTGCGGGCGGCCTCGGTGAGGACGCCGGGGCCGGAGGTGGCGTAGCAGGTGGCGACCTGGGGCAGGCCGGCGTCGCGGCAGGCCTGCTGCCAGGCGGGGCGCCGGCGCGGGGGCAGGGCGTGGACGAGCAGGGCGTGGGCGCCGGCGGCGGCGATGGCCCGTGCGGTGTGTCCGGGGTCCGGGCGGCGCAGGCTGTAGGACCAGTCGGCGAGCAGTGCGATCTTCAGGCGTTTGAGCTGCGGGACGAGGCCGGTGAGTTCGGCCAGGACGGTGTCCAGGGTGGTGCCGGCGGCCAGGGCGCGGGCGGCGGAGCGGCGGATGACGGGGCCGTCGGTGGGCGAGTTGGGGAAGGGGACGGCGAGTTCGAGGACTTCGACGCCTTCGTCGTCGAGCATGCGGGCGGTCTCGGCCAGGGGTGCGGGCGGGTCGCCGGCGTTGAGGAACACCGCGAGCGCGGGGCGCCCGTCGGGGCGCTCGGGCAGGAACGGGCGCTCGGGCGGGAACGGGCGCTCGGGCGGGAACGGGCGCTCGGGCGGGAACGGGCGCTCGGGCGGGAGCGGGTGCCCGGGCGGGAGCGGGTGCCCGGGCGGGAGCGGGTGGTCAGACACTGGCCACCGCCTTGTCCCCCGCCGTCGTCGTGCGGGCCGCCGTGGGTGCCGTGGCCGTCTTGCCGGGGGTGCGCAGGCGCTGGGCCAGGGCGCGGGGGGCGCCGTCGGCGAGGGCGGCGAGGGCGGTGGCGTGGGCGGTGGGCCAGTGGGTGTGGCGTCCGGAGGCGATCGCGAGGGCGGCGGCGTTGAGGGCGATGGTGTGGGTGGCGGCGCGGCCGGCGCGGCCGGCGAGGGCGTCGAGGAAGTGGCCGGTCAGGTCGCCGGGGTGGGGGGCGAGGTCGGCGAGGGTGCCGGTGTCGGGGGCGAGGGAGCCGGCGGGCAGGTGGATGGTGGCGTGGGGGGTGTGGAGGGTGTTGTCGGCGAAGGGCAGGAGTTCGTCGGCGCCTTCGGTGTTGTGGGCCAGCCACACCTGGCGTCCGCTGCCGTGCGTGCCGGCGTGGGCGGTGAGGTCGCGCAAGGCGGTGAGGTCGCGCAGGGCGCTGAGGGGGGCGGTGGCGGAGACGCCGGTGAGCTGGGCGGTGACGGGGGCGGTGGCCAGGAAGGGGCCGAGGGCGTTGAGGAAGCGGCCGAAGGGCTTGAGGGTGAGCGGGTAGAGCAGGCGGGCCAGGCGGGTGAGGGCCGGCGGGTAGACGTGCGGGCCGGCGAAGGCGATGTTGTGGCGGGCCAGGTGATCGGCGGTCTCGGCGTGGGAGGAGGTGAGGGTGATGCCCAGGCGTTCCAGCAGGTCGATGGAGCCGGCCGCGCTGGTGTAGGCGCGCGAGCCGGTCTTGACGACGGGTACGCCCATGCTGGCGGCGGTCAGGGCGGCGGCGGTGGAGAGGTTGAAGGTGGCCGGTCCGCCGCCGGTGCCGACGATGTTGGCGCTGCCCGGGTGGGCGGGGCCGGGGTCGGGGCTGCGTTCGGTGAGGGAGGTGGTGAGGGCGGCGAGGGTGGCGGTGTCGGGCAGGCGGGTGGCGAGGCTGGCCAGCAGGGCCGCCGCCTGGGCCCGGTCGCTGTCGCGGGCCGGGCCCTGGGCGGCGCCCTCCAGCCGGTCCCACCACGAGCGCCAGGTGTCCAGGGGGACGGGCCGGGCGGCGATCAGGTCGGTGAGGGCCGGGTGCACGGGGATCAGCCGCCGGCGACGGTGGCGGCCAGCGCGCGGCGCTGGGCGATGAAGGCGTCGATCGCCTGCACGGAGCGGAAGTTGTTCGGGTCGAGGTCGGTGTCGTCGACCGGCAGGGCGAAGTGGTCCTCGACCCAGGCGATCAGCTTCAGGACGCCGAGGCTGTCGATGACGCCGTCGGTGAGCAGGTCGTGGTCGTCGGCGAGCTGCTCGGGGGTGACGTCGGGCAGGAACTCCTCGATCAGGAACTTCTTGATCTGCGCGATGTTGTTCATGGTGGTCGCAACTCCCTTGAAAGGTTCGTGACTTCCGGAAAACAGGACTTCGGACGGCAGGGCTCCGGACGGCAGGACTCCGGACGGCAGGACTCCGGGTGTGCCGGTCAGCCGGCGGGCTGGTCAGCCGGCGGGCCGGGCGGTGTGGGGGGCTGTGCCGGCGAGGACGGCCTTGCGGTCGACCTTGCCGGTGGGGGTCTTGGGCAGCGGGGTGTCGTGGATGGCCAGGCGTTCGGGCACGGCGGCGCGCGGCAGGTTGGCGGCCAGGTGTTCGCGCAGGGTGAGGGTGTTGAGGGCGGAGCCGGGGGTGCGGTGGACGGCGGCGTGCAGGCGCTTGCCGGTCAGCGGGTCGCTCTCGGCGGCGACGGCGGCCTCGCGGACCTCGGGGTGGGCGAGCAGGACGCGTTCGACCTCGGCGGTGTTGACGGCGACTCCGCGGACCTTGACCTGGAAGTCGGCGCGTCCGGTCAGGTGCAGGCGGCCCTGGGCGTCGCGTACGGCGAGGTCGCCGGTACGGAACCAGCGCCGGCCCTCTCCGGCGCCGTCGGGCCGGGTGGTGAAGCGGCCCGCGTCGCGGGAGCGGTCGAGGTAGCCGGCGGCCTGGAAGGGCGTGGAGACGTACAGTTCGCCGCTGCCGGGGCCGGTCACGGGGGTGCCGTCGGGGGCGGCGAGCAGGGTGCGCACGCCGGGCAGCGGGGTGCCGATGGGCACCGGCAGGGCGGCGGTGGCGTCCAGGGCGTCGAGTTCGTGCAGGAAGCTGTCGTTGGTCTCGGTGCAGCCGTAGATGTTGTAGAGGCGCGCGGCGGGCAGCAGGGCGGGTAGCGCGGCCAGGGTGCGGGCGTCGATCGCGTCGCCGGTGAACGCGGCGTGCTCGACGCTGTCCAGCACCGTGGCGCCGCCCGGGCCCTGGGAGGCGGCCTGGGTGAGCAGGGCGTAGCACAGGGGGACGGCCTGCATGACGTGGGGGCGGTGGCGGGTGAGCTGGGTGAGGAGGTGGCGGGCGGACAGGGCGTGGGCGGGGTCCAGGAGCAGGACGGTGCCGCCGGCGGCGAGGGTGGCCCAGACGTCGAGCAGGCACAGGTCGAAGTTGAGGGGGGCGTAGTTGGCGACGACGCGGCCGGGGCCGAGGTCGAAGGTGTCGTGGGCCCAGGCGGTGAAGCGGTCGACGGCGCTCTGGGCGAGGGGGACGATCTTGGGCAGGTCGGTGGAGCCGGAGGTGGTGAGCATGAAGGAGGTGCCGGCGGCGAGGGTGGGCACGCCGGGGTGGGTGGTGGCGGGCAGGGCGGGGGGCCGGCGGCCGGCGGGGGTGAGCAGGTGGCGGGCGCCGGCCTGGGTGTGGAGGGCGGCGAGCAGGGCGGGGGCGAGCTGGGGGGAGGGCAGCAGGAAGGGGCGGCGTTCGGTGAGGCAGGCCAGGACGAGGGCGACGGCTTCGGGGGATTTGGTGGCGTGCAGGGCCACGGGTTCGCCGGGGGCCAGGTCCAGGGCGCGCAGGCGCCGGCGTTCGCGGCCGGTGAGGTGGGCGAGTTCGCGGTAGGTGACGGCGCGGTCGTGCCAGAGCAGGGCGGTGGCGTCGGGGCGGCGGCGGGCGTGGTGGGCGAACGCGTCGGGCAGGGACAGCGGCGGCACGGCGGCGGGGGCGTCTGGGGTGGTCATGGCGGGTCACTCCCCTGCCGGGGCGATGGTCGCCCAGCCGGCCTTGACGGCGGTGGCGGTGGCGGTGGCGAGGGTGAAGCGCACGACGGTGCCCCGGTCGTGGGGGTGCAGGGTCAGGTGCAGCGGGGTGCCGGGGGTGACGGGGGCGGCGAAGCGGGCGCCGAGGGCGGTGATGCGGGTGGGGTCGCCTGCGGCGTGGCGGTCGGTGATCTCTTCGGCGGCCAGGGCGAGCAGGTGCATGCCGTGGGCGATGGCCGAGGGGAAGCCGGCGGCGCGGGCGGCGTGGTCGTCGAGGTGGATGGGGTTGAGGTCGCCGGCGGCGTGGGCGTAGGCGCGCACGTCGGCGGGGGTGAGGGTGTGGGTGAGGGTGTGGGGTCCGGTGTCGGGGGTGGTGCCGGGGTGGGCGGTGGGGGGCAGGGCGCCGTGGGGGGCGATGCGGGTGGCGCCCAGGAGGAGGGCGGCGGTGGTGAGTTCGGCGAGCAGGGTGCCGTGGGGGGTGGTGAGGCGGGTGGTGAGGGCGATGCGGGTGCCGCGCGGCTCACGGCGGGCGGCGGTGACGGTGACCTCGACGTCGGTGCCGGTGGCGGCGTCGGTGGCGGGCGGCAGCGGGTGGTGGGTGCGGATCTCCTGGGCGAGGTGGACGACGCCGGTGAAGGCGTCCTCGCCGGCGGTGAGGGCGGCGACCGTGTGCTGGGCGAGGGTGTGGGCCAGGACGAACGGGTGGGCGGGGGATGCGAGTTGGCCGGCGGGGCCGGTGGCGGGGGGCAGGCCGGTGCGGGCGGCGGTGCGGTAGGCGGCCAGGGCTTCGGCGGTGACGGGCACGCGGGTGCGGAACACCGGGGCGGCGTGCGCCGGGTCCGTCGCGGGCTGTGCCGTCGGGGCCGGGGCCGGGGCGGCGGGGGTGGGGGTCGTGGTCATGCGGGGGTCACCACCAGGGTCGAGTTGTGGCCGCCGAATCCGAAGGAGTTGGACAGGGCCGCGCCGGGGCGGATCGGGCGGGGGCGGGTGTGGACGACGTCGAGGTCCAGGCCCGCTTCGGTGGTTTCGTGGTTGGCGGTGGGCGGCACCAGGCGGTTGGTCATGGCCTGGATCGCGGCGATGAGTTCGACGGCGCCGGCGGCGCCGATCAGGTGGCCGATGACGCCCTTGGTGGAGGTGACGGGCACCGCGTGGGGGCCGAAGACGGTGCGCAGGGCGGCGGCTTCGGCGCGGTCGTTGTGGATCGTGGCGGTGCCGTGGGCGTTGACGTGCGTGATGTCGGCGGGGGTCAGGCCGGCGTCGGTGAGGGCGGCGCGCATGGCGGCGGTGGCGCCGGCGCCGTCGGGGCGGGGGTTGGCCAGGTGGTAGGCGTCCGCGCTGGAGCCGTAGCCGGCCAGCAGGGCGTAGGGGGTGCGGTGGCGGGCGCGGGCGTCGTCCAGGCGTTCCAGGACCAGGAAGCCGGCGCCTTCGCCCATGACGAAGCCGTCGCGGTGGGTGTCGAAGGGGCGGGAGGCGCGGGCGGGGTCGGCGTTGCGCTGGGAGTGGGCGCCGAGGTTGCCGAACGCGGCGAGGGTGACGGGGGTCAGGGTGGCCTCGCAGCCGCCGGCGATCACGACGTCGGCGCGGCCGGTGGCCAGGAGCATCGCGCCGTGGCCGATGGCGTCGGCGCCGGAGGCGCAGGTGGTGGCGATCGTCAGAGCCGTCCCGCTCCAGGACAGGCGCATGGCGATCTGGGCGGCCGCGGCGTTGGGCATGGTGATCAGCGGCATCAGCGGCGAGACCCGCAGCGGGCCGTGCTGGGTGTAGGCGGCGGACTCGCGGTCGCTGGTGGTGCGTCCGCCGACCGCGTTGCCGACGACGATGGCCGAGCGCCCGGGCCCGGGGTGGGGGGAGCCGGCGTCGCGGTGGGCGGCGAGGGCGGCCAGGGTGGCGTAGTGGGCGAAGGGGTCCAGGCGGCGGGCGTCCTTGGCGGGCAGCGCCGGGTCGTGCGGCAGGGCGGTGACGGGGCAGCCCAGGCGTACCCGGTGGCGGGCCAGGGCCGGGTCGGTGAGGGCGCGTGCGGTGGAGCGTCCCTGGCTGACCGTCTGCCAGAACTCCTGCAGGCTGTGGCCGGCGGGGCTGATGACGCCCAGGCCGGTGACCGCGATCTCGGGCCGTACGGGCCGCGCGGACCGCGCGGGGGTTGCGGGCCGCGCGGGGGTTGCGGGCCGCGCGGGGGTTGCGGGCCGCGCGGGGGTTGCGGGCCGCGCGGGGGTTGCGGGCCGGTCGCGTTCCGGGGAGCGCGGGGGCTGCGGGGGCTGCGGGGAGTGCGGGTGGGGTGGCGGGGTGGGGGCTGGCATGCGGGTCGTCCTCCCTTCGGCCGGGCGGCGCGGGTCAGATGAGGCCGGTCTGGGCGGCGGCGGTCAGGAACGCGTCGGCGGCGAAGTCGATGTCGGCGGCGCTGTGGCGGGCGGTGACCGCAATCCGCAGGCGGGCCAGGTCGTTGGGCACCGCGGGGGTGACCACCGGCAGGCCGATCACCCCGGCCTTGCGGCAGGCGGTGGCGTAGTCGTAGGCGGCGTCGTCGGAGCCGGCGATGACCGGGATGACGGCGGTTTGGCTGTCCATGGTGCGGATGCCCGCCGCGTTCAGGCGCGAGCGCAGGCGTTCGGCCTGGGTCTGGATGTGCGTGACGCGCTCGGGCTCGCGGCGCAGGATCCGCAGGCACTCCAGCGCGGCGCCGGTCTGCGCGGGGCCCAGCGCCGCGGAGAACAGGAACGGGCGGGCGGCGTAGCGCAGGTGGCCGATCAGGTCGGCGCTGCCGGCGACCCAGCCGCCCATGGAGGGGATGGCCTTGGAGAGGGTGCCGAGCTTGACGTCGACGCGGTAGCGGTGGCCGAAGTGCTCCTCGATGCCGCCGCCGCGCGGGCCGATCACGCCCAGGGCGTGGGCCTCGTCGACCATCAGCAGCGCGCCGTGGCGGTCGCAGACCTCGCGCAGCTGCGGCAGCGGGGCGATGTCGCCGTCCATGGAGTAGACGCTGTCGACGATCACCAGGCGCACCCCGGTGGCGGAGGCGGCCTTCAGGCGGCGTTCCAGGTGCTCGACGTCGTTGTGGCGAAAACGCGTGACCGTCGCGCCCGACAGGCGGCAGCCGTCGACGATGCTGGCGTGGTCGTACTTGTCGATCAGGACGGTGTCGCCCTGGCCGACCAGGGCGCCGACGGTGCCGACGTTCGCCGCGTAGCCGGAGCCGAACACCAGCGCCCGCTCGCGGCCGGCGAAGCGGGCGACCTCCGCCTCCAGCTCCTCGTGCAGCGGGATCGTGCCGGCCAGGGCGCGCACGCCGTGGTTGCCGGTGCCGTAGACGTCCAGGGCAGCCTTGGCCGCGGCCACCACCCGCTCGTCGCCGGCCAGTCCGAGGTAGCTGTACCCGGACATCATGAGCAGGCGCTCGCCGTCCAGGTCGCAGTAGGCGCTGTCGCGTTCCATCGTGTAGGCGACGAAGCTGTTGCGGCGCGAGGCGTCGAACTCCAGCGCGCCGACGCGCTCCAGCGTCTGGTCCAGCTTCGGCTGAAGGCGCTGCCATGCTGCGGTGGCCATACTGCTCACTCCTCACGGGCAAGGGGGATGCGGGGACGGGGCGGCGGGGAAACCGGCCGGGGGCCCCGCGGGGGGGCCCGCGGGGGGGGGGGCGGGGGGCGGGGGGGGGGGGGGGGGGGTGCCGGGGGTGCGGGTGCCGGGGGTGCGGGTGCCGTGTTCCCGGGGGTGCCTTTGGTTCCCGGGGTGCTTTTGCCGGGGGCGGTGCCCCCTTTTCCCCTGTACGGGCTTTCCCGGGTGCGGGGTTTCCCGGTGCCGGGTTTTCGGGTGCGGGTTTTCTCGAAGCGTCCACGCGGGGTGCTCAAGGATGGCTACATTTCTACGGCAGGAAGCGCAAGGCGGCCGCAACAGCCCGAATCCCGGCCTGCGGTAACGCTCTGACGTGCGGAAACCCTGCGCCTACGACGCATGGACCGGCCGGTGGGTATGTTTCGCCGACCGGTGTTGACACCGCGCAAGCAGCCGAATGTATGGTCGAAATCCGCCGGAACGAAAAACCGAACGGCTGGTCGGCGTTGCATTTTCCGGTCCGGGTTTCTTTCCAGGGCCCGCGGCCCGGCACCGCCGCCCGCGGGCCGCGCCGCGGCTCAAGGGGGTTGGAGCTATGTTGAACGGTTTGCGGGACGACGGGGCGCCGGGCAGATCGGGGGCGCCGTCATGCTGATCCGCCTGACCGGCCTGGTGACCGTCGAACACGAGGGCGCCGCCCCGCAGCACCTGTCCGGCGCCCAGGCGCAGGTGGCCTTCGCCCGTCTGGTGCTGGAGCGCTTCGCCGGCACCGGGCGCGACGCGCTGGCCGACACCGTGTGGCCCGACGGCCTGCCCGACACGTGGGCCTCGGCGCTGCGCAGCGTGGTCTCCCGGGTGCGGGCGTTCGTCGCCGCCCCGGGCCAGGGGCCGGGGGCGACGCCGCTGGTCTCCCAGGGCGGGCGCTACGTGCTGCGCCTGCCGGCGGACGCGGCGGTGGACGTGGAGGTGGCGGCGAGCGCGGTCGGCGAGGCTGGCGAGGCGTTCGGCGCCGGCGCCTACCCGGTGGCGCAGCAGCTGGCGGCCGGCGCGATCGCGAACCTGCGCGGTTCCTTCCTGCCCGACCACGACGGCGAGTGGGCGTGCGGGGTGCGCGACCACGTCGACGAACTGCGCATCTGCGCCCTGGAGACGGCGAGCCTGTCGGCCTCCGCGCTGGGCGAGGAGCACCACGCGCTGCGCTGGGCGGAGGAGGCGGTGCGCCGGGCCCCGTTCCGCGAGAGCGCCTACCGCTGCCGGATGGCCGCGCTGGCCGCGGCCGGCAACCGGGCCGAGGCGCTGCGCTGCTACCAGCAGCTGCGTCAGGTCCTCGCGGAGGAGCTGGGCATCGACCCGGGCCCCGAGTCCCAGGACATGTACCTGTCGCTGCTGCGCTCCCCCGCCCCGGCCGCCGACGCGCCCCTCCCGGCCCCGGGCCCGGCTGCGGTGGCGGTGGCGGTGGCGGGCGCCGCGCCGGCCGCGGGGCCGGCTGCGGGTCCGGCGGTGCCCGCGGTGGACCCGGTGCTGATGGGGATCTTCGAGCCCCTGCCGCCGGGGCGCTGGAGCCGCTCCGGGCCCCCGGTGCGCGCCGCCTGACACCCCGCCGCCCCCGGGGGCGCCCGGGGGCGGGCCCCTCTCCGCCCCTCTCCACCCCTCTCGGCGTCTCTCCGTCCCTCTCCGTGTCTCTCCTCTGTCTGCCGCTCCGGTGTTTGTCCTCCGTTTCCCCCCGCTTCCCTCTCTTTCCCGCCCCGTCCCTCCCCGGTCCCTCTCCGGTTCTTCGCGGGTTCTTCGCGGGTTCTTCGCCGGGGATGTCCCCGGCGTGTTGCGGGGCTGTTGCGGTGGGCGGGCGGGCCCCGTGCGGGAGGGTGGGCGTAGTAGCGTCATGACCCGAAGTCGCGCACCGCGCGCGGCGGTTCACGACGACGGACCGAACGGACGGGGGCCTGGATTTTGGGAAGGGGTGGTGGGTGTGGGACGGACACACGCTACGGCGCGGGTGATCGAGCACCCGGGCGTGGAGGACCTGAGCGTCCAGCAGGTACTGGAGGCGCTGGCGGACCCCGCGCGCAGATCGGTGGTCTGCCGGCTGGCCCGCGAGGACGCTGACCTCAGCTGCGGCTCCTTCGAGCTGCCCGTCTCCCGTTCCACCTCCACCCACCACTTCAACGTCCTGCGCCAGGCCGGGCTGCTGCGCCAGTACTACGTGGGCACCACCAAGATGAACGCCCTGCGCAGCGAGGAACTCGAACACCGCTTCCCCGGGCTGCTCACCGCCGTCGTCGCCGCCGCGCACGCCGAAACCGCCCCGGGCCCGCCGGTGCGCGAGGCCGTGCGGCCCGGCTGACCCCGGGCCCGGGGCCCCCGCCCCGCCGCGGGGGCCGGCCCGGGGGGGTGGACGGGCCCCGGGGGGTGCCCGCCCGGCGGCTGGGGGCGTGTGTGTTTAAAAAAAAAGT
>NZ_JBHWGD010000031.1:61562-71616 GCF_042733235.1 Kitasatospora sp. NPDC059722 | reverse complement strand
GCGCGCGGCCGTGCGGCCCGGCTGACCCCGGGCCCGGCGCCCCGGCCGCTCCGGGGCGCCGGGCCCTGCGGGTGTCCCGGCCCTGCGGGTGTCCCGGCCCTGCCGGTGTGCCCGCCCCGCCGGCGTGCCCGGCCCGCGGCGGCTCAGACCCGCGCGAGGAGGGCGAACCGCTCGTCGTCGACCGGGCGGCCCCACAGGTCGCGATCGCCGCTCAGCGGCTCGACCCGAAGGTCGGCGACCAACGGCCGCACCACGCCCGCCAGGGCGTCGGCGCCGATCCCGCCGCTCCACGGCAGCCGCCCGGCACCGGCCGCGTACGGCGCGTCGTCCTGCCCCGGCTCACGCCACCGGCCCTCGACCAGGACCAGCCTGCCGCCGGGGCGCAGCAGGGCGGTCCACTGCCGCAACGCGGCCTCGGGATCGGGCAGCGTCCACAGCAGGTGCCGGCACAGCAGGACGTCGAAGCGCTCGTCGCCGACGGGCGGTGCCGCCGCGTCGCCGGTCAGGAAGCGTGCCGGCAGGCCGGCTTCGGCCAGCTTCGCGCGTGCCCGCTCCAGCATGCGCGGTGCCAGGTCGACGCCCGTGACGCGGTGTCCGCGCCGGGCCAGCAGCATCGACAGCGACCCCGTTCCGCAGCCGACGTCGAGCACGTCGAACGGCCCGGGCGGCGCGGAGGGGACCCAGCGTTCCAGGAGCCGGGTCCACGCCAGGCGGGTGGGCCCGGCGCTCAGCCCGTGGTCGGGCTCGTCGTCGAAGGACGAGGCGGCGGCGTTCCAGTACTCGGCGATGGCAGCGGAGTCCTCATGCATGGCCGGCATCCTCGCAGTCACGACCGACAGCCCCGCGGCCCGACGCCGGACGCGTGCCCGCCCGGGGCGCGCGATCCGCCCGTACACGGCACGCCGCCCGCCGGTACCGCCCACCGGCCCGGCAGCCCACGGATCCGCCCGCGGCCACCGCCCTCCGCACACCCCGGCACCCGCTCCCGGCACCCGGCACCCGGCACCCGGCCCAGCCGCACAGACGCCACCACCGCTCCCCCGCAGCCGCACCGCACCCCGCCACGCCACGCCGACAAGTCTTCTTTCCTTGACAATTTTTTTTGTCGGCAAGTTGCTGGAGGGGTGCTGGACGTCGCCGTGATCGAAGAACCCGCCGCGGCCGAGGCCTGCCTGGACCCGATCCGGGCCCGGATCCTCGCCGCCCTGGCCGAACCCGGTTCGGCCGCCATGCTGGCCGCCCGTCTGGGGCTGGCCCGGCAGAAGGTCAACTACCACCTGAAGGAACTGGAGCGCCATCACCTGGTCGAGCTCGCCGAGGAGCGGCGCAAGGGCAACGTCACCGAACGGGTCTACCGCGCGGCGGCCGCCTCCTACGTGATCTCTCCGCGGGTGCTGGCCGGGGTGAGCCCCGATCCCGAGCGCTCCCCCGACCGGCTCTCGGCGCGCTGGCTGCTGGCCCTGGGCGCGCGGCTGGTCCAGGAGGTCGGGACACTGGTCACCGGCGCCTCCCGGGCCGGGCGCAAGGTGGCCACGTTCGGTCTCGACGCGCAGGTGCGCTTCGCCTCGGCCGCCGACCGGGCCGCGTTCGCCGAGGACCTCGCCCAGGCCGTGGCGGCCCTGGTCGCCCGCTACCACGACGAGGGCGCGCCCGGCGGGCGCACCCACCGCGTCGTCGCCGCCCTCCACCAGATCCCCGCCACCGCGCCCGCCGCCGCGCCGCCCACCGGAAGCCCGTCCGCCGAAACCCCGTCCGCCGAAGCAGCGGCGGACCCCCCAGCCCCGGAGCCCCCGCGATGACCCACCCGTTCGAGATCGCCCTGGACACCGTCCTGCCCGCCGGTCCCGAGCAGGTCTGGGAGGCGATCGCCACCGGCCCCGGCGTCGACTCCTGGTTCATGGGCCGCAACACCGTCGACCCCCGCGAGGGCGGCACCGCCGCCATGACCACCGCAGGGCACCGCCAGGAGGCGGTCGTCACCGCGTGGGAGCCCGCCAAGCGCCTGGCCACCCGCACCCCCGAGACCGGCGACGGCCGCTTCATGGCCTTCGAGTACCTCATCGAGGGACGCGAGGGCGCGGCCACCGTGCTGCGCGTGGTCCACAGCGGCGTCCTGGGCGACGACTGGCAGGAGGAGTACGACGCGCTGCGCCGCGGCTGGCCCTTCCACCTGCACACCCTGCGCGAGTACCTGGCCCACTTCGCGCACCGCACCGCCGTCCCGGTCTTCGCTTTCGCCCCCGCCCCGGGCCGCACCCCGCAGGAGATCCGGGCCCTGCTCGCCGGCGCCCTCGGCCTGCCCCTGCCCGTCACCGAAGGCGCCCGCGCCCGCGCCGACGTCCCCGGCCTGCCGCCGCTGCAGGGCCACGTCGTGTGGGCCGACGACGAACGCATCGCCGTACGCGGCACCGACGCCCTGCACACCTTCCACCACGGCCCCGGCCTGGTCCTGCTCTTCCACCACCTCTTCCACCCCACCACCGACGGCCCCACCGCCGACGGCGCGGACGCCGCAACGGAGATCGGCACGGAGGCCGACCGGGCGGACGCCGCCTGGCAGCAGTGGCTCACCCGCCTCCTCGCCTGACCCCGCCCACCCCCACACCCCTGACGCCACGACCGACCGCAAGGACCCCTCATGCGCACCCTGATCAGCACCGCGTTCATCTCCCTCGACGGCGTCGTCGAGGCCCCCGGCGGCGAAGCCGGCTACCGCAACGCCGGCTGGACCTTCAAGGACGTCGAGTTCCTCCCCGAGGCCTACGAGATCAAGCAGCGCGAACAGCAGGAGGCCGGCGCCGTCCTCCTGGGCCGCGTCAGCTACCAGGCGTTCAGCCCCGTCTGGCCCGACATGCCCGAGTTCGCCCGCTACAAGACCCTGCCGAAGTACGTCGTGTCCACCACCCTCACCGACGCCGACCTCACCGACACCTGGGGCCCCACCACCATCCTGCGCACCCTGGAGGACGTGGCCCGCCTCAAGCAGGGCGACGGCGACCCGATCATCGTCCACGGCAGCGCCACCCTCAACCACGCCCTCGCCGACGCCGGCCTCGTCGACCGCTACCACCTGCTCGTCTACCCGCTTCTCCTGGGCGCCGGCAAGCGCCTGTTCCCCGCCACCGACAAGGACGCCCAGAAGCTGCGCCTGACCGAACACACCGTCTACCCCAACGGCCTGCAGAAGCAGATCCTCGACGTCCTCCACTGACCCCCCGGTCACACCACACCACCCGCCGCGCCCGCCCCCGACACCACCGTCCACGCCCCGCCCCCGCACGGCGGGAGGACCAGGGGCGGGCGCGCAGGCGTGTGGTGTGACGGGCAGCCGACGAAGCCGCCGAGCACCGGACCCCACCACCCGACGCGCAATCCCCTTCCCGGCCGGCGGCGGCCGGCCGCCTCGCCGTCCACGCCAGGCGGCACCGGAGCGCACCGGACATGCCGGCCCGTCACCCGCCGTGCCCGCCCGGCACAACCCCCGCCCGCACCCGGCGCAGCGACCACGGCACACCGAACCCGGCACCCGGACACCCCTCCCGCCGCTGGCCGCACGCACCGGCACCCGCCTACCGTCCCGGCCGCCGGCGTCCGTACCGGCCGCGGGACGGGCGGGTGGCGGCCCGCGGTCCGTACCGGTGCCGGGAGGGGATCCGGGTCCGCGGCCCGGCGGGGCGGCCCCGCACCAGGCCGCAGACACCCGTGGCACGGCGCACCCGCCCCACACCCGACCGCGCCCGGGCGGCACCGGGGCCGTCGTCCCGGAGAAACGGGACCGGGCCGCCGGCCGGAAGCGGCAGGACTGCGAAGAGGGGTGACGCCCCGCCGGCCGCGGCACCGGGCCCCGCGGGGGGCGCACCACGTCGGGCGCCCGCCCGGCAGGCCCGGGGCGTGGCCGGGGCATCGCGCCCCGCCACGCCCCGCACTGCCCCCGCTCCGCCCGGGGGCCGCCCTGCCGGGCCTGCCCCGCGGGCTCAGGGGCGGGCGGCGGCCAGCAGGGCGAAGGCGGCGATGATCACCGCGACGCGGCCGTAGTGGTAGCGCTCCCAGCGCTTCATCTGCTCCTTCCAGTCCGCGGGCCGGTTCTCGGGGGTCCACGTCTTGCCCCGGTTGTTGATCGGGACGAGCAGCAGGACCGACATGAGCACGCTGACGACCAGCAGGGCGCCCGCGGTGACGACGAGAGCGGCGCCGTGGCGGTGCCACCCGGCAACCGCCCACAGCACGACCAGGACGAGCGAGGCGATGTACCAGAAGGGCATCACCGCGCCGAGCATCCGCCCGCCGTGCGCGCGGCCGAGCTGGCCGCCGTCACCGGGAAGCGCGTCGAAGATCCGGTTCACGAAGAAGGCGACGCAGAACTCCACCCCCACCATCACCCCGACGACCACGGTGGTGAAGACCTCCAGTGCGCTGAGCATGATGACCCCTCCAGGCATCTAGTGCTGCTAGCCGATGAGGCAACGCTAGTACTACTGCCGCTCGCTTGTCTAGCGGTGCTAGGGTCGGGTCATGTCGGTCACGCCGGTCCAGGAACGCAAGCAGCGCGAACGGGCGCAGCGCGAGCGCCTCATCGTGGCGGCGGCCCGTGAACTCGCCGAGCGCCAGGGCTGGGAGGCGGTGACCACCCGGCGCCTGGCCGAGCGCATCGGCTACAGCCAGCCCGTCCTGTACGGGCACTTCCGCGGCAAGCGGGAGATCATCGGCGCGGTCGCCCTGGAGGGCGCCGCCGAGCTGGCCGCGACGGTGCGGGCCGCGGCCGCCGCCGCCTCGTCCGCCGGCAGCGCGGGCGGGCCGCGGGAGCGGGCCGGTGCCGTGGCCCGGGCCTACCTCGGCTTCGCCGCGGGCAACCCGGCGCTCTACGACGCCCTGTTCCACCTCGACGCCGGCCTGGCCTTCGCACGCGAGGACACCCCCGGGCCGCTGAAGGACGCCTTCACCGCACTGCTGGACAGCCTCGGCGAGGCGGCCGGCGACGGCACCCACCCGGCGCTGTTCACCGAGGTGTTCTGGGCCGCCCTGCACGGACTGGCCACCCTCGCCCGGGCCGCACGCCTGCCACCCGGGGACACCGCGCGCAGGACACAGCTGCTGGTGGAACGGCTCACCGCCAGCTGACACCCCGCCCGGCCCGGCACCCCATCACAGCCGCCGCACCGCCCCGGGGCCCCGGCCCCCGCCGCCTGCGCTCACCCACGCCCGCACCGCACGCCGCGACACCCGCCGACCACGACCCGCCGCCCGCACCGCAGGTGACACGCCGCCCGCCGGCCCGCCCGCGCACAACAGGCACCACCACACCCCGTTGCCCGCACCGCAGGTGACACGCCGCCCGCCGGCCCGGGGCCACGGCGCAGCGGTACGGCCCTCACCCGCGCACCCGGCGCCCCGCGGTCCGGGGCCCGGACCCCACCGCTGGCCGCCTGCGGCTCACCCACGCCCGTACCGCACGCCGCGACACCCCCCGATCACGACCCCGGCCCGTCCGCGTACCCGGCCGCCGTGCCCGTGCCCCGGCACGGACACCGGCACACCGCCGAAACCGCGCCCCCGCACCGCAGGTGACACCGCGCCCGCCGGCCCGCCCGGGGCCGCGGCGCGGTCGTGCGGCCCCGCCCGCGCACCCGGCCCCGCCCGGCCCGGTCCTCTGGCGGCACCCCGTGTCCCGGCCGGGGGGCGGGCGACGCGCCGTCGCCACTCCCCCGCGCCGCGACCCGCCGTGGCCCGCCGGGAGCAGCCGGGTGGCCGCGCGGTGTGTTCACTGCGCGGGCGGCCAGGGCACCAGGGCCGGGCGGGCGGGGTCCGGGTTCGCGTCCGGGCTGCGCAGCGTCAGCTGGCGCCGGCGGCTTCGGGGTGTCCAGCCGTGGCGCACCAGCGCCTCCCGGATCAGGCCGGCCACCAGTCCCGGCGCGATCACCACGCCGTGCTCCACCCACACCACCAGGCGCTGCCCGTCACCCTGCGCGTGCGCCACCACGACGGCCAGCCCCGGCTCGTCGTCGGGCGCCACCGTCCAGCGGTAACGGTCCCCGCCGACGACGATCACCCGCGAGCCCTTCCCCGCCAGCGCCACCCGCACCACCCCTTTCCCCCGATACCCGATCACGGCCTCGCGCCCGATCATCGCCTGCCGGACGAGGCCCGTACGAACGGCCGTGACGGCCGGGCTTCCGGCAGGCACCGCCATCGCCCGCAGAAGACCCGGCCGTCCACGCCCGGCCGAAGCGCCCCGGCCCGGCCGGCGGTGCCCCGGCCCTGCCGCAACCCCGTCCGGAGGCGAAGCCGGCGCTCACCGCGACGAGGCCCCGGCGCAGGACACCGGCAAGCGAGCGGACCGGGAACATCCTGCCCGCCCCACCCCGGCGCCTGACGGCACGTGACGGCACACCGGCCGTCGGCCGCCATCCACACCGCCGGCCCCGGCCCCTGCCGGTAAGCCGGAACCCCGTTGACCCCTGCCCGCGCGCAGGAACACTGGCCCCACCCGGTATCAACCCGGACCTTCCGGACGGACACGGCAGGACGCATGGAACGGAACACGGCTTCAGAGTCACACGCGGTGACGGCTCGTGATCTCGTGACCGGCTACATCGACGCCCCCGGCGCGGTCGGCGCGGCCATGAGAGCGGCGTCCGTCCCGCTCGAACGGCCGGCAGACGTGCTCGGCCTGGTCCGTTCCCGGCGGATCATCGCCGGCCGCGGCAGGATCGGCACCTACTCCTACCAAGTCCACGGCGCGGGCTGCCTGTTCACCCGTGAGGACGGCACCGAGATCGACACGGACTTCACGGGCGACGGCCGGGAGATCTTCGATCTCTGGCGGCTGCGCCGCTACGCGCAGACCCTGCCCGAACCTCGCGACCCCGCGGAACAGGACCTGCGCTCCGCGGTGGAATCACTGAAGCCGCTGCTGGCCGAGGTACGGCCGGGATGGTTCACCGTCACCGGGGCCCGCCCCGCGGCACGACAACGGCACAGGACGGGCCCGCACAGGGCCTGGCCACCCGAAACGACCCGACCCGCACCGCCCGCCATCACACCCACCGCCTGCCACCATCACACCCACCGCCTGCCGCCTGCCGCGCCGGTGAACGACGGCGGCCCGCGGTCGCGGCACGGTCTCGCCCGCCCTCAGGAATCCGCTTGCCGGGCGGGGCAGTTCCAGCCGGCCGCGCCGATCTCCCGGCCCTGCATGTCGTCGATGTGGAAGCAGCCGCCACAGGCCCACACCGTGATCGAATCCCGCCGATGGCCGACCTGGAAAGGCTCGTCCCCCCGCGACGTTCCCGACCAGGAACCGTCACCGGCCGGCGAGTGGGTGACCACGACACAGGTCTGCCCCGGCAGGATCGGTGGGTACCGGCCCACGGCTCCACCGCCGGCTCCAGCGGCGCATCACCATCGTTGCCGACCACCAGCCGCGCGCCCCCGGCGAACACCCTCAGCCCCCGTTTCCCCGCCACGGCCCGCGTCCTCGCCCGCAGGGCCCCGTCCACCGGCCCCGTCCACCGGCCCCGTCCACCGGCCCCGTCCACCGGCCCGATCCTCGCACGGGCACCCGCACCAGCCGGCCCGCCCCCAGCGCCCCGGCCCCGGCGCCCCGGCCCGGTGGGGCGAAACCCGGTTGAACCCCCCTCCCCGGCCTGGGGACACCGGCCCCGTGGACCGCCCGCGCTTCGTCTTCCTCGACCCCGACGCCACCGGCGGCCGAGCCTGGCTGTACGCGCTCGTGCACGCGCCCACCGGGATCGTCTACCAGAGCCAGTACGGCGGCCTGGCCTGCCGCCAGGGCCGCGCCGAGGGCCACCTCGTCCCCCTCCACGCCCCGCCGCCCTCCACGCACTGCGCCGCCTCTTCGAGAGGCCTTCCGCGGCGCCGGCACACACGGCCGCCCCTTGAGCACCGCGCAACGGACCGCCCTGCGCGAAGCGGTCACCGGCATCCGCTTCCGGGCCTGCGACGGCAGCACGGAAACCCCCCACCCGCTGCGCCCGGACGACACCCGCCTCCACGAAGCCGACGAGGCCCGGATCCCCGTGACCACCCCCGACGGCCCCGCCGTCCTGCCGTCCTGCCGTGGTCCAACTCCGGCTGACCGGCCCCGCCCCACCCCGGCACCGGCCGCTCCCCGGCCCCGCTGCCGCCCCGCCTGCCGGCGGCACACGGGGCGGCAGCGGCCACGATCCGTGCCCCGGCAGGAAAAGCACCCGCCCCACAGGCCACCGGCCGCCTATCATCGGCTCCGTGATGCCGCCGAGAGCCGATGCCGCGTAGGTCCCCGCGCCCGGTGCGCGCCGGCCCGGCCGGCCGTCAGGGGCACGGCCCGGTCGGCACACTGCTGATCACGGCCTGCCCCGGGCCGCCCACGTGCAGCGCCGTGCACACGTATCTCTTCGTCGACGGCCTCGACCTGATCGCGCGCACCCACGACGGCGCCACCGGCGGCCATCCGGGCCGGCTGCTCGGACCCGCGGGCCCCCTCTACCCGACCGATCAAGCCCGGCAGGTACACGTCGCGACGCACGGTCAGGGCCCCGACGCCGCCCCGGCCGTCGGCATCCGCATCCGGCTCCGGGGCCGGACGGTGGTGTGGGACGGCCTGATGTACCCGGACGCCCGGGACCGCATCATCGAGGAAGTCCGCTTCGACGCGGCCCAGTACCTGGCCGAGATCGAACGGGCCTACACGCGATGGGGCCGCGGCACATAGAAGCCGACGAGGCCTGGAGCCCGTGACCGCCCCCGACGGCCCCACCGCCCTCCTGCGACCCGGCACCGGCCGACCCCGCCCCCATGCACCAGCCGCCCCCGCTCCCGCTCCCGCCCCGATGTACCAGCCGCCACCACCCGGCCGCACCGACGCCCGCACCGACGCCCGCCCGCAACCGCGCCCCGGCCGGACAATCCCCTCCCGCCCGCGCCCGGACGGAAGGGATGACGGCCCCCCAGGCGCCGACACCCAGGAGCCGCCCCGCATGCACACGCCCGCCCACTACCGCGACCTGGCGCGTGCCTGCGACGACGGCCGCGTCCTGCACCGGCTCGCCCGCTGCCCCTACCCCTTCGTCTGGCACGAGCTCGCCGCCAACCCCCACACCCCGCCCGCGGCCCTGCTGGAACTGGCCGCGGCCCGCCACAGCCCCTGGAACGACAACCGGCTCCTTCACCTGCTGGCCGGGCACCCCGCGGCGGACCGCACCGTCCTGCACGCCGTCCTGGACGCCACCGCGGCCAAACTCACGCAAGGCCGGCGGCCCTACGCCGCCGCCGCAGCCCTGGCCGGGCGCAGCGAACTCGAAGCGGACGAAGTCCGCAGGCTCGGCGCCCTGCCCGGTGCGTCCGCCCGCCTGCGCACCCTGCTCCACCGGCGCCTCGCCGCCCGCGGCCTGACACCCCCGCCCGCCCCGGCCCAGGCGTCCCCGGGACCCTGACGGCGCCGGCACCCCGCCGGACCGGGCGCATCAGGCCCCGCGTGCTCGCTCCCGCGCCCGGCCCCACGCCTGGCCCGGAGCCTTCACCGGCCCGGCCCGGTCCCCGGGGCCCGGGGCCCGGGGAACCCCGGTCTTCTCCCGCTGTCCGGCGCACGGCGGACACCCGGCAACCACCCACCGCCACCAGCAGGCCCGCTCCCGCCCCCGGCCCGGTGGCCTCACGGGCCGTCATGCCCCGGTGCCCGGGGCCGTCCTGGAGAGAGCCGGGTGCGGATCGGGCTTCGGACCGCAGTACCGGAGCGGATGACGCGGGAACCGCCCTGCGAGGCCACCGCCGCCCACCGCGCCGCATGCTCTGCCCCGCATCGGCACGATCCTGCGGATCCGGCCGCTCTTCGCACCGCGCACCGTGACGGTGGCCGACGGCAGGCGCACTCGACGGGCGCACCACCCGCCCGCCCGGCCGGCGCCCTGCCCCGAGCACCCTGCGCAGCCCTCAGGGCCCCGCCGCGGGCCGGGGGGGGGGGGGCCGGCCGGGGGGGGGGCGGGCCGGGGGGCGGGGGGGGGGGCCGCCCCCCCGGCCCGCCACCCCGGCCGGCGCGGCCGCGCCCGCCAGCCCGCCC
>NZ_JBHWGD010000031.1:53378-61552 GCF_042733235.1 Kitasatospora sp. NPDC059722 | reverse complement strand
GGGGCCCCCCCCCCCCCCCCGCGGGGGGGGCCCCCCCCCGCCCCCCCCCGGCCCCCCCCCCGGCCCCCCGCGGGGGGGGGGGCCCCCCCCCCCCCCCCCCCCCACGGTCGCAAAGAGCGCCGGAGTCCCCGGCGTACGTCCCCGCAACCCGGTGACGACCGGCGATCCCGGACAGGAACCCGCCTCAAAGACCCCGGCCTCGGCCCCCGACCAGCCCACGACCGACCCACGACCGGCCCACGGCCGGCCCGCGGCCAGCGGCCCCGGCGTTCGGGGCGGGCACGGGAGCCCGGACGTCATGCAGGCCCGAGACCCCCGCCCCGGAAGACCCGCCGGCCCGCCCCAGGAGGCCCGCCCCGGGAAGGCCCCGCCGCCCCCTGCCGGACCGCCCGCCGCCCGCCACACCTCCCGGACACCCCCGGCTTGTAGGCTTGCCGGAACATCTCGGTTCGTTGAGGGAGGGCCCGGTGCGCGTCCGCCGGTGGATATGCGTGCTCGCGGGAGCCGTCGCGCTGAGCAGCCCGACGGCCGCCTACGCCCGCGGCGGGGGCGGCGGCCACGGCTTCGGCGGCGGCCACGGCAGCAGCGGGGGCAGCGGCGGCGGGGGCGGCCACGGCAGCGGCTTCCACGGGTCGGGCGGCGGCGGTTTCGGCACCGGCTTCGGAACGGGTTTCGGGGCCGGCGGCGGTGGCGGGGGGATCGTCACCCTGCTGGTGATCGTGGCCGTGGTCCTGCTGGTCCTGTGGCTGTGGTCCCGGCGCCGCAGGGCCAGGCTCGCGGACGGCCTGAACACCGTCTCCGACCGCGCGGCCCACCGCGCCGACGCGCAGGCGCGCGAGCGCGCCGCCCACGTCTCGGCCCGCGTGGACGCCATCGCTGACACCGATGCGACCTTCGATCGCGCCGCGCTCGAACAGCGCGCCGTGTGGCTGTACGAGAGCGCCCAGCGCGCCTGGACCGGGCACGACCTCGCCACGCTGCAGCGGATCCTGTCCCCGGTGCTGTACGGCAAGTGGGCCGAGGAACTGCGGGACTACGCCGCGCGTGGCGAGGTCAACGTCGTGGAGATCGTCTCCGGCCCGGCCGTCGAGCTGGTCGACGTCGCCAACCGCGCGGGCGAGGTGAACGACACCGTCACCTTCCGGATCACCGCGACCCTCCACGACTACGTGCGGCGCGCCGACGGCGGGCAGGGCGTGCGCAAGGACGGCTCGACCCGCCCGGTCGAGTACTGGACCCTGCGCAAGAACGCGGCCGGCGAGTGGATCGTGTCGTCGCTGGAACAGGCCGCCGAAGGCGCCCACCACCTGAGCGCCGCCATCGAGACGGACGGCTGGGACCAGAAGGACGTCGCCCGCCAGGCCGTGCTCGAAGTCGCCGGCAAGACCTCGCTCACCGGGGCCGGCGACATCCTGTCGCTCACCAACATCTCGTGGACCACCGACGCCGACACCGCCGCCGGCGACCTGAGCGTCCTGGACGCCCGCTTCGACAGGGCGGTCCTGGAAGTCGCCGTCGAACGGTTCCTCGAGGAATGGGCCATGAACGACGGCAGCCTCGACTTCACCCCCGTCCGCACCCCCCGCCGCACCGTCCTGCGCCAGGCCGACATCACATCCGTCAAGGTCACCTCGCTCCTGTCCCGCACCCCCATCGTCTTCCGCCTCACGGTCGACGCCCAGGGCGTCTACTACGAAGTCGACCGCCGCAGCGAACAGGTCCTGCACGGCGACCCGCACCAGCGCAGACCCATCACCTTCACCTTCGACCTGCGCCTGGACGACACCCCGCCCGGGACATGGACCGTCACCGCCACCACCACGCAGTAACCCCGGCCCCCGGCCCACGCACCCGCACCCGCGCCCACGCCCGCATCCCGCCCTCCCCGCAGGCACGGCCCGCACCCGCACCACAGGCACCCAACGCCCACAACCCGCCCTCCCCGGCCAGGACCCCCGCCACGGCGGCGCACGGCCCGGCCGCCGTGGCAGCGGACCGGGAACCGCGCCGGCCCACCCCTTCCGCCAGGCCGGGCCCGGGCCTACCCGCGAGAGCGGGCCCGGCACAGCCGGGGCCCGGGCACCTCCCCCACAGCCGGCACGCCGCCCTCGCCGCGCACAGCAGCGGGTCACGGTCCCCTTTCCGTTCCGGGGGCGACACACTGCCCGCGGCCTGGCGGACCACCCCGGCGGCAGGCCGCGCAACGGCGAGCGGGCCGGCTCCCGCGCCGAGGAGCTCTCCGGCATCCGGCCACGACGGATCCCTACGAAGCGCGGCCAAGCGCCGCCCCCCCACGGACAACGGCCCCAGGACCAGGGGCCTTGCGCGGACGACGCAAGGGCCCCGTCCCTGGGGCCGGGATCAGGACCGGGGCGGCCCGGGCCGTGTCCGACACCCCCGGGCGCAGGAGAGCCGGGACCGGCACGGCCGTCCGCGTCCCGGCCCCGGAAACGGCCGCGGGCCCGCCCCACCGCACCCTCGGGGCGTCGTCGGCGGGATGGACGGGGCTGTGGCCCGACGCGTGTGACCCGGCCGCGCCGAGTGCCGGCCGGGCTTCTCGGGCAGCACGCGGAACCGCCCGAAAAACGAGCCGCGGCCCGGACGGCCGGGACGACGGTTCACAGCGGCGCAAGAGATCGCGCCCCGGCCGAAGGAGCCGTTGTCCGCCTCGACCGCAGGCATCGCGGTGCCGTGCCGGTGACCGGTCCGCAGTCCCCGCTCGCGGCCGGCCGACGGGAAGTCACCCGACTGATTTTGTCGGGCTATATGAGCGCCACTGCTTCGGTGTGAACGGGAGCCGGGTCCAGGCCGTTCGTGGCGGTGGTGTACTCGCCCGGGACGGGTGCTCTTCGGTCAGTTCGGGAGCCACTTCGGCGGGCATGGGAGCCATTGGCCGGGTGACCGGGCGGGTCTGGGCGGAGTGTCCGAGAAGACCGGGTCAGCGTCGTCGATAACGTGTGGTCGCGGGCCCGGGTTGCCTCCCTGACAAGTCGAGGCCAGGGCCCGCCCCATGCGAAACGAGAGCACTGCGACAGCATGCCGTGATCGAGCTCGTTGGGTTCCTCGGAGTGCCTGACGCACTGGTCCAGCTGGCTGTCGCGTGGCGTACCCGGCCGTCCCCCGTCTCCGGCACCGCTGTAGCGTTGTCCGCAGACGATCAGGGGGGTTCAGTGACGAGGTCCTTGCATTTCAGCTGGGAACTGAGCGGCTCCGGCTGGGCGAGGTGCAGGATCTGGGACGGCTCGACGAAGCACCAGGACAGCGTCAGCTACTGTACGAACGCGCTCGCCGACTTGCTGAAAGGCGTGTCGGGCCTTTACGGCCCCCATGGCGTCCAGCGGTTCTCGTTCGATCTCGAACCGGCAGAGGCGCGGTGGATTCTTCGTCGCCAAAGCAGTTACGTGCACATCACGATCCGTCGCTTCCCGGACATGTCGGCCAGCTTCGACGTACCGGACGGGAAGGGCACCCTCGTGTGGACGTCCTCACGTCCTCGCACCTCCCTGGCGCATGCGGTCGCGATGGCTGCCGAGAAGGTGCGGCGAACCCACGGCGAGGACGGCTACCTCCGGAAGTGGCAGCTGCACGCCTTCCCCACCGCCGAACTGGAAACCCTTCGGCACCTGCACCTGGCAGCGGATGACTGCGCTCTCCAGCACTGAACCAACGGCGCCTCACGGCGCAGACAAAAGCTGAGCCAGAACCGCTTCTGGTTCTGGCCCAGGTTGTGCGCCAGTGACGGTCCGTGACGGATCACCGGCTCTTGCCGGCCTCGTAGATCGACTGAAAGTCGTTGGCTCGGGTCCCGGGTGGCTGACAGTCGGCGACCGTGACGCAATCGTGGTCCCTGTTCCCGGAGTTGCTGTTCCCGTCAGTGCCGGAGGTGGCAAGCCGGGCCAGAAACCACTTCACCCCGGCGGACCACGCCGGCGAACCACCCGCCACGCACCGCCCGGCAGGGACGGGCCGCACCGGCGGGGACGGGCCGCACCGGCGGAGGCGGGCGGACGCCTGCAGGGACGGGCGGACGCCTGCGGGGACGGGCGGACGCCGCTGGCGGGGGCGGTGCCCGCGCGGAGCGCTACCGGGCCCGGGACCGGCAACCGGCCTGGGGGCCGGCCGCACGGCGAGACGAGAGAAGAAACCGCACCCAAGGCCTGGACGAGCCCGGGCCGCCGACCAGTACCCCTCACACAGCAGACCCGGAACCGGCCGGCCCTGCCCGGGCCCGCACACGGCCACGGCCCCGCCCCCGACGCTCTCCCGGGGGGGGGGGGGGGGGGGGGGGGGGGGGCGGGGCGGGACGGCACCGGCCACAAGGCAGCAGGCCCGGGACGGGGCCGGGGACGGTCCCGTGGCGCCGCGGAGACCAGGCCCCCGGCGGGCCGGACCCGGGGGACGGGACCCGTCCGCGCAGGGCCGCCCCGCAGGGGGTGTCCAGGGGCCCTCCCCCGCAGCGCCGGGCAGGCGGCCTGCCCGGGGCCGGCCGGGGTTGCGGGGGGTCAGGTGATCGAGGCGCCCGAGTCGATGCTGATGACCTGACCGGTCATGCAGTCCTGGTCCAGGAACAGGTGGATCGCCCGCGCGACCTCCTGCGGAGTCACGAACCGCGGGATCGGCGCCTTGTCCCGCATTGCCTCGATCACCTTCTGCGGCAGCGTGTCCGTCATCCCCGTGATCATGAACCCGGGCGACAGCGCGTTGACCGTCACCCCCCGCCGCCCGCACTCCGCAGCCAGCGTCCGCGTCATCCCGACCAGCCCCGCCTTCGACGCCGAATACGCCGTCTGCCCCGCGGTCGCGATCAGCGCCGACGGCGACACGATGTTCACCACCCGCCCCCACCGCGCCCGCAGCATCCCCGGCACACACACCCGCGCCGTGTGGAACGAACCGACCAGATTCGTGTCGACCACCCGGCGCCAGTCCGCCGGCGACTGCATCGCCATCAGCGCGTCCCTGCGGATCCCGCCGTTGTTGACCAGCACGTCCACCGGACCCAGCACCGCCTCGATCTCCGCGGCCATCGCCAGCACCGCGCCGTGATCGGCCACGTCCCCGCCCACCACCACATGGTCGTTCACCAGCTTGCCCGCCACCTCCTCGGCCGCCTGGCGCGAGGAGTTGAAATGCACCGCGACCCGGCACCCCGCCGCATCCAGCTCCAGCGCCAGCTCCCGCCCCAGCCCGCCCGAGGCACCCGTCACCAGCGCCACCGGCGACACCGGCCGCCGGCCCAGACCACCCCGGCCGGCCGCCTCCCGGCCGGCCGCGTCCCGGGCGCCCGTCTCCCGGCCCGCCGCATCCCGGGCACCCGTCTCCCGGGCGCCCGCATCCGGGGCACCCGCATCCCCGGCGCTCACGTCCCGGCCCGTGTCCCGGGCACTCACGTCCCGGCCGCCCGTGTCCCGGCCGCCCGTGTCCCGGGCGCCCGTGTCCTGGCCGCTCACGCCGCACCTCCCCAGGTCAGCAGCATCGAACCCCACGTCATCCCCGCACCGAACCCGGCCAGCAACACCGTGTCACCATCCTTGATCCGCCCCGCGTCCAGCGCCTCCGCCAGCGCGATCGGCACCGAACCCGACGCCGTGTTGCCATACCGGTCCAGATTCGCCACCAGCCGGTCCGCGGGAATCCCCGTGTGATTCAGCACCGAATTGATGATCCGGATGTTCGCCTGATGCGGCACCACATGATCCACATCCAGCGCACTCACCTTCGCCTGCTCCAGCGTCTCGCGGATCGTACGCACCGTGTACCGCACCGCGTTCAGATAGATCTCGTTACCGTTGATCTGCGCATAATGCAGACCGGCACGCACCGTCTCCTCACTGACCGGCATCCGCGAACCACCCGCCAGGACCTTCAACGAGTCCTTGCACGAGCCGTCCGCACCCAGATTCCACGCCCGCACCCGGTCCACCGGCCCCGGCACCAGCACCACCGCCCCCGCACCATCCCCCACCAGGATCGACAGATCCCGGTCCGCGGGATTGGCCGTCAGCGTGTGCGTGTCCGAACCCACCACCAGCACCGGCCGCGGATCCATCCGCATCAGACCCGCCGCCGTCACCAGCGCATACACAAACCCCGCACACTCCGCATTCACGTCATGCGCACTGCCCGCGATCCCCAGCGCCTCGTGCACGAACGCCGACGTCGCCGGCGACGGCTGCTCCGGCGTCGCCGTCGCCACGATCAGATGCGCCACATCCGACCCCGACAACCCCGCCCGCTCCAGCGCCCGCCGCCCCGCCTCCACCGCCATCGACGCCGTCGTCTCACCCGCCGACACCGCCCGCCGCTCACGGATCCCGCACCTGGAGACGATCCAGTGCTCATCCACACCGAACCGCTCCGCCAGCTGCGCACTGGTCACCACCCGGCCGGGAACCCACATCCCCCACCCGGCGACATCGAAACCGCTCACCACCCGCCCCCTCTCTCCTGCCTCCCCGCCCCCCTTCAGGAACCCGAACCCGCGCCGCCGGCCAGCGCCACGATCCGCCCGTGCACCACCCGCAACGTCGTCGTGTCATCGATGTCCGCGAACAACGACTCGTCCGCCCCGATATGCGGATACGCGTTCTGGAACCCGTACAGCCACTCCATCAGATCCAGCGAATCCACATCCGCGATGTGCTGCAACGCCGCATCCGCATCGATCTCCCGCGCACCCGACACCGCCTGCAACTGCGCCGCCAGATCCTCAACCGAAGGAATCCCCGACATCACACAACCATCCCTTCCACACACACGCGCCCCCCGGCACACCACGCGCCGGAACAAAGGACGCCAAACCACAACCCCTGACAGGGCCGCCCACACACAACACAGGCCCGAACCCGGACCAAACCCGGACCAGACCAGACAGGGCCAGACTAGACCGGGCCAGAGCAGACCGGGGCCAGAGCAGACCGGGCCGGCCGCGCTGGAGACGCGGACCACCGGCCACACCCACCCCCAGCCCTCCCGGGGAAGAGATTCCCCCGGGGGAGACGGAGCCGGGCACAACGGTGCCGGGCCGCCGGACCGGCCAACCAGCCGGTCCCGCCAGGCCGTTCACACGAACACGACCCGGACCCGGCCGGCCGCCGCGCTGGAAACGCGGACCACCAGCCACACCCACCCCAGCCAGCCCCCCAGGAAAACCCCCGGGACGACGGAACCGGGCAGACGCCGCAACCGTGTCGCTTTCGACAACCGCATGGAACCCGCCCCCACGCAAAAACCCCGCAACCACCCCCCACAACCACCCCTGTTGCGCACCACTTGCGAGGACCACGCTTACCTGACCCACGACCGCACCACCCAACACCCCGCCACCCCCGCACACCCACCCACCCGCCAACAAGCCGGCACCAAGCAGCGGGCACCGGGCACCGGGCACACCAGGAACAGCGCCACCCGCACCGAAGAACCACCACCCGACCCACCACCGGACACCGGCACTGAACAGCCAGGCGCCACCCGCCCCCAGGCACCACAAGCACCACCGCCCGCCACCGCGCGGGCACCGCCCCACCGCCGACCCGCCGGCGCCAGGCCCTAAACAGCCAAGCGCCACAACGTCCGAAGCACCACCAGCGACCGGCCTCACACCACCAGGCACCACCCCCCGGGTAAAGGACCCCGCACCACCGCCCAACGCCCCACCGGACAACCGGGCAACCGGGCAACCGGGCAACCGTCAGAACACGCTGAACGGCCACCGCACCACCAGGCACCACCCCTCGACCGGCCACCAGCACCACACGGAACACCGCCACCGGCCGGCACCCCACACCCACGCCTCACACCCGGAGCAAAACCGGCAACCGGCAACCACCCTCAACAGCCGGACACCACCCGCCCCCAGGCCCACCGCACCACCGGACGGGAACCGGCACCGAACCACCAGACGCCACAAGCACCACCGCCCCACAGGCAAAGGACGAACCCCTCACCCCCGGCAGTCAACCGGGCCGCGGGACCACCACCGATGCCGAACCACCGGACACCACAAGCACCACCGCCCGCCACCAGGCCGGCACCGCACCACCACCGAACAACGAACCCGCCCAACGCCCCACAGGCAACAGGCAACAGGCAACAGGCAACAGGCAACAGGCAACAGGCAACAGGCAACAGGCAACAGGCAACAGGCAACAGGCAACAGGCAACAGGCAACAGGC
>NZ_JBHWGD010000031.1:52982-53281 GCF_042733235.1 Kitasatospora sp. NPDC059722 | reverse complement strand
GGCCTAACGTGCCGGACGCCCACCGCACCAGGCACCAACACCGGGCCACCGGGCCAGCAGCACCGCAGTGTCGGGCAGTACCCGCGCCAAGGAACCACCGGCCCGGTCACCCGCACCACCGCCCCACGACCAGCGCACCGCCGGACAACGGGCAACGACACTCAACGGCCAGGCGCCACCCGGCTCCAGGCCTCACCGCACCACCGGACGGGAACCGGCACCAGCCACCACCGGGCCCGACCCGGAACCGGCCCGCCCGCACCAGGAACCGAACAACCCAGCGTCACAAGTACCGAACC
>NZ_JBHWGD010000031.1:33794-52884 GCF_042733235.1 Kitasatospora sp. NPDC059722 | reverse complement strand
CCACCGACCACCGCCGCAAGGCCCACGCCTCACGGCCCCCGCACCACCACGGCCACCACGGCCGCAGGCCTCACGCCCGGCACAACACCCGGGCCACCGGCACCCGCCACGGACGGACCGTCACCGCACGCCGGCCCCCGCACCCCCACCACCGGGCCCCGACGACCGCCACCCGGCGGCCCCGGCCCGCAACCACACCACGACCCACCCCCGACAGAACAGGACACCCCCGATGACCACCATCGACGCCCGCTCCATCAACCCCGACGTCGAAGCCATCCGCCACCACTACGAAGTCGGCAACGACCTCTACCGCCTCATCCTGGGCCCCACCATGATGTACTCCGGCGGCTACTGGGAAGACGGCGAAGACCTCGTCGCCACCCTCGACGAAGCCCAGGAACGCAAGCTCGACGTCTTCACCGACCTCGCCCACGCCGCCCACACCGCCAAAGTCCTCGACATCGGCTGCGGCTGGGGCACCATGCTCAACCGCCTCACCACCGTCCACGGCGTCACCCGCGCCGTCGGCGTCACCCTCTCCCGCACCCAGGCCGACTTCATCACCGCCCTCGACAACCCCGCCATCGAAGCCCGCGTCGAATCCTGGGAAGACCACCAGCACGACGGCCAGCCCTACGACGCCGCGTTCTGCATCAACGCCCTCGAACACTTCGTCCTGTCCTCCCTCACCCCCAAAGAACGCACCCAGCGCTACCGCGTCTTCTTCAAGCAGGTCCACTCCCTCCTCAAGCCCGGCGCCCGCTTCGTCCTCCACACCATGACCGTCGAAAACCCGCCCCTGCGCCGCCAGCTCCTCGACGACCTCAAATTCCTCCAGCGCGAAGAATTCGAAGGCTGCCACATCCCCCGCCTGCCCGAACTCGCCACCGGCCTCGACGGACTCTTCGAAGTCACCGAAATCCGCAACGAACCCGAATCCTTCGCCCGCGCCTGCCGCGCCTGGCTCCACCACCTCGCCACCCACCGCACCGAAGCCCTCACCCACGCCGACGAAACCACCATCGCCCGCTTCGAACGCTACCTCGACATCTTCGCCTACACCCTCGAAGACCACATCTTCAACAACTTCCGCGTCACCCTCACCCGCCGCCCCTAACCCCCCACCAGCCAAAACCCCACCCACCCCCCGCCCCGGCCCCGGCGTCCCCGGGGCGACCGCACCAGGACCCAGACACCGGATCGCCAGGCTCCCGCGGCACCCCGGCACCGGACCGCCGGAACGGCCCAAGTGCCGCGGTGCCGGGCTCCCGGGCCGCCGGGCCGCCGCGGTGCCGGACTGCCGGGCCGCCGCCGGGATGGCCCAAGTGCCGTTCACCGGGGCCTCGTTGCGGCGGCACCGCGCCCGCAGGACCGCAGCAGCCCGCACCAACGACCCGAAACACACAGCCCGCCCGAGGAACACCTCAGGAACAGCACCAACAACAACACCAGGAACAACCCCAGCCGGCACGAAGCCCGCACGGACACAACGCAACCGAGCCCGCCCACAACCGCCACACGACGGGCCGCACGACCCCACGGGCAACACCGGCAACCACCCCACCAGAACCACCCCGGGAAACAGCACAGGAACAACCCGCCGAGGCCGGCCCCGAGAACAGCTCCACACGCCCAAGGAACAGATCAGGACCGGCCCAAGGAACGACCCACGGAACCGCCCCACACCAGCCCGAGGAACCGCTCACGGACAACCCGAGGAACGACACCGGGAACACCCCGGGCCGGCACGCAAACCCCCGCACAAAAACCCCGGCACGAAGCCCGCACAAACACAACAGAACCAAGCCGGCACGGACACAACGGAACCAAGCCAGCGCGGACACAGCGGAACCAAGCCGGCCCAAAACGGCCACACGACACCGCAGAAGGCCACCAGGGCACCCGCCCCAGGAACAACACCGGCAACCAGCCCACGAAACAGCCCCGGAACAACACACGAGCCACCCCGGCAACCGGCCCCGCCCCCGGCAACCGCCCCCCGCCCCCCGCCCCCCGCCCCCCGCCCCCCGCCCCCCGCGAAGGCAACTCCCGCACCACACAACGCAACACCACCCGGAACCCGCCGCGACCCCGGCCCGCCACCAGGACCCACCACGGGGAAACAACACACCGAACACCCCGGCCCACCACGGGAAACGGCCACCACAACACCCGGCACAACACGCCACCACCGCCGGCCCCCGGGGCCGCACCCCGGGCCGCACCCCGGGAAACCCCGCCCCGCCCCCGCACCAGAGCACCACCGCCCGGCACCCGCCTCAACAAGCCCCAGCCACCACCCCCGCGGCCCGCACACCCACCCCGGCCCCCGGGCCCGCAACAACCCCGGAAACACAAAGAAAGGAACACACCACCACCATGACCACCACCACCCCCCGCCCCACCACCACCGGCGACGACGACAGCCCGCCCCCCACCCCCACCCCCGCCCAGGCCACCACCGACCCCACCACCACCCAGGCCACGGCCCCCGACCCCGCCACCGACGCCGGCCCCGTCCTACGCCACCTCAAAGTCGCCATCATCGGCACCGGCTTCTCCGGCCTCGGCACCGCCATCCGCCTCCTGCAGACCGGCACCGACGACTTCCTCGTCTTCGAACGCGCCGACGACCTCGGCGGCACCTGGCGCGACAACACCTACCCCGGCTGCGCCTGCGACGTCCAAGCCCACCTCTACTCCTTCTCCTTCGCCCGCAACCCCCACTGGAAATCCACCTTCGCCACCCAGAGCGAAGTCCACGACTACCTCCGCGACTGCGCCCACAAACACGGCGTCCTGCCCTACCTGCGCTACAACCACGAACTCCTCACCGCCCACTGGAACGACACCCACCACCACTGGGACCTCCACACCACCGGCGGCCGCTACACCACCCAATTCCTCATCACCGGCACCGGCTACCTCTCCACCCCCGCCATCCCCGACATCCCCGGCATCCACACCTTCACCGGCACCCTCTTCCACTCCGCCCAATGGAACCACCACCACAACCTCACCGGCCGCACCATCGCCGTCATCGGCACCGGCGCCTCCGCCATCCAATTCCTCCCCCACATCCAACCCCAAGCCGCACGCCTCGACCTCTACCAGCGCACCCCACCCTGGATCGCCCCCAAACCCGACAAACCCAACACCCCCCGCCACACCTGGATGCTCCGACACCTCCCCGGCTACCAGCAATTCCGCCGCAACTTCAACAAACACGGCCGCGAAATCATCGCCTACTTCATGTCCCGCCCCACCCGCACCACCGCCATGAAAAACATGGCCACCACCCACCTCAAAAAATCCGTCCCCGACCCCCACCTGCGCACCCTCCTCACCCCCGACTACACCATCGGCTGCAAACGCCTCCTCTTCTCCAACACCTGGTACCCCGCCATCCAACAACCCAACGTCAACATCATCACCACCCCCATCAAAAACATCGGCCCCACCCACATCACCACCACCGACGGCACCACCCGCCACATCGACACCATCATCCTCGCCACCGGCTTCACCCCCACCAACCAACCCATCACCCACCGCATCCACAACGCCAACGGCACCACCCTCAACCAAACCTGGACCCAACACGGCATCCAAGCCCACCGCGGCACCACCATCCACGGCTACCCCAACCTCTTCATGCTCCTCGGCCCCAACACCACCCTCGGCCACTCCTCCCAAACCGTCATCATCGAAGCCCAAATCACCTACATCATCCAAGCCCTCAAAACCACCACCACCCACAACATCACCAGCCTCCACCCCCGCCACCAAGCCCAAACCCACTACAACACCCAACTCCAAAACAAACTCAAAAACACCGTCTGGAACACCGGCAACTGCCACAGCTGGTACCACGACACCCACGGCAACAACCCCACCATCTGGCCCACCTACACCCACACCTACCACAAACAAACCAACCACTTCGACCACACCAACTACCAAACCACCACCACCCAAAACACCACCCACAACTAACCCACACACACAAAACCGAAGGTGAGGTCAACTGCCGTGCACACCATCGACGTCATCGACGAGACCATCCTCAACCACCCCACCGACCGCGTCTGGCACGCCCTCGTCGCCGAGCTCAACGGCGCCGCCAACTGGTGGACCCCCCACAACACCTTCCAGCCCGGCTCCACCGCCCCCCAGCACAAGGGCGGCACCTCCCGGATCACCGTCCACCCCAACGGTGTCGGCAAGCCCGGGCCGAAGTTGCGCTTCACCGCCACCACCACCCACGTCGACGCCGAGCGCCAGCTCACCACCACTCTCTCCGGCCACTTCACCGGCGACTTCTCCTACACCCTCACCCCCGTCGACGACGGCGCCCGCACCCGGCTGACCATCACCTTCACCAGTACCCCCCACGGCTGGCCCGCCCTCCTCGACAAGGTCGCCCACCTCGGCTTCAAGCACTCCCAGCAGACCCAGCGCGCCCTCACCCAGCTCCGCACCCACCTCGACACCCACCGGGACGACGCCAAGGGCACGAGCGCGTGATCACCGCCCCGGCGCCGCCCGCCCTGCCGATACGCGGCACCGCGCGCGGCACCGTCCGGTGGGCGGAGGCGTTCGGGGACGGGCCACAGGCGCCGCTCCTCCCGGCCGAGGCCGCGCACGTCGCGGGGCGGCCGGAGCGGCGCACGCGGCAGTTCACCGTCGCCCGTACGCTCGCGCGGCGGGCGCTCGGGCAACTCGGCTTCGCACCGTCGCCGTTGCTGCCCGGGGCCGGGGGTGCACCGGTGTGGCCGGACGGCGTGGTCGGCAGCATCACGCACTGCGACGGGTACACCGCGTGTGCGGTCGCGCCGGCCGGGCGGCTCGCCTCGCTCGGCATCGACGCCGAGCCGGCTCGGCCGCTGCCGGTCGGCATCCTGGGGCTCACCGCCTCCACCGCCGAGCGAGCCGGACTCGCGCAGTTGCCTCCGGGCCTCGTCCCCTGGGACCGGCTGCTGTTCAGTGCCAAGGAGGCCGTCTACAAGGCCTGGTACCCGCTGACCCGACGGTGGGCCCCGCTCGTCGAGATGCCCGTGACGGTGTGCCCTGACGGGACCTTCACCACCCACCGGGATGGACAAACCCTCACCGGCCACTGGCACCACACCGGCGGCATCCTGATCACCACGATCGCCCTCCCGTGAGCCCGTGCCAGGATGGCTCCATGCTGAACGCGGTGCTGCGCGCCTCCACCTCGCCGTCCTGGTCGGACCGGGCGAACGCCGGCCGGCAGCTCGCCGCCCACGCGGACGTACCCGAAGTCGCGGCGGTCCTCCGCCGCCTCCTGCAGGACGGCCACGACACGGCCGTCACACAGAGGACGGCGGAGGCGCTGCTCAGGCGGCGCGATCTCCTGGGCCTGCGACTGGTCCTCGCGGCCTTCGCCGGGGCCGACGTCGACACCACCGACCACCTCGGCGACGCGATCCTCAACGTCTGCCTGCGGTCGGACGAGGACCAGGAGTACTTCGAAGGCCTCGCGACGGAGCTCGCCTCGGACGCGGAACCCGACGAGGCGGCGCGTACGGAGGCCGGGCTCCTGCTCCAGGAGTGGAATCCTCGCTTGGCATGATGCCGGTCATGGGAACATCGCTGCACATCGAGGGCTATTCCGCGGCCGACCGTCCGGTCTCCACGCCGACGACCAAGTTCGGCGGCCAACCGGTGTGGCTGACCGGCCCGCAGTGGCCGGTCAGCACGGCATGGGACCGGCCGATGCGGTTCGTCGGCCAGGTCGAGTTGGGCCCGGTGCTCGGAGCGGCCGGGGACGGGAAGGTGGCCTACCTCTTCGTGACCCACGCCGATCACGAGGAGGACTTCTTCGATCCCGACGTCATCGACCCCGACGGCGGTGAGAACGCGGTGATCGTGCAGCCGGCTGGCGACCTTGCCGGCCCGGTGCTTCCGCTCACGACCCTGCCACTGGAGACCGGCCCCGGCCTGTACGGCGACGACGGGTCGGCCGTGGAGTTCACCGTCGATCTGCGGCCCGTCTCCGAGCCCGCTCCCATGACGGATGAGGAACTCGAAGCCCTGCCGGCCGCCGACCGCGACCGCTACGTCGAGCGGATCGACGGCGACAAGATCGGCGGGACGCCACTGTTCTTCCAGGGGGACGAGTGGCCGGACGGCGGCCCCTGGCGACTGCTGCTGCAGCTGGACTCGAACTGGGTGCCGTTCCGGCTCAACCTGGGCGCGGCGCCGAGGTTGTTCGCCTTCGTGTCCGAGGACGGTGCCCAGGGCAGGATGGTCGTCCAGGATTCCTGAGCCGTCAGGATTCCTGAGCCGTCAGGACGCCCGAGTTGGCAGGGCGCCTCAGCCGTCAGGGCCCCTCCCGGTGGAAGACCCGCGGCCGGTACCTACCTCCCCACCTGGGGGTTCGGTTTTCCGAACCCCGGATTCGGGTGCCAGCACGATCGTTTTCGGCGCTCCGCCCGCCCAGGATTGAGGCATGGCTGAGATGACGATGGATCCGGGGACGGCGGTCCTCGCCGCGCGGGCCGAGGGGCTGTACCGGGAGTACGGTCGCGGCTCGGGTGCCGTGCGGGCGTTGCGCGGGGTGTCGGTGGGCTTCGCGCCCGGGACGTTCACGGCGGTGATGGGGCCGTCCGGGTCCGGGAAGACCACCTTGTTGCACTGTCTGGCGGGCATGGACCGGCCCTCCCGGGGGTCGGTCTGGTGGGGCGGGACGGAGGTGTCGCGACTGCCGGAGCGGCGGTTGGCGCAGGTACGGCGCAGCCGGGTGGGGTTCGTGTTCCAGGCGTTCAACCTGATGCCGGCGATGACGGTCGCGCAGAACGTCGAGCTGCCGGCTCGGCTGGGTGGTGAACGGCCGGCCCAGGGTCTGGTTTTGGAGGCGATAGCGAGGGTGGGGCTGGCGGGGCGGGAGCGGCACCGGCCGGGGCAGCTGTCGGGTGGGCAGCAGCAGCGGGTGGCGATCGCCCGGGCGCTCGTGAGCCGGCCGGAGGTGTTGTTCGCGGACGAGCCGACGGGGGCGCTGGACCGGGCCACGGGGCACGAGGTCCTGGCCCTGCTCCGGGCGGGGGTGGACGAGGACGGGCAGACGTGCGTGATGGTGACGCACGATCCGGTCGCGGCCGGGTACGCGGACCGGGTGGTGCTGCTGGCCGACGGTGTGGTGGTCGACGAGTTGGAGCGGCCCACGGCCGCCCAGGTCGGCGAGCGGCTGAGCCGGCTGGGCGGGTGAGGGCCGTGGTCTCGATCGCGCTCGGGCAGCTGCGCCGGCGGCCGGCCGCCTTCGTCGGTCTGGCGGTCGCGCTGCTCCTCGCCATCGCCGCCGTGACGCTCTTCGGTTCGCTGATCGCCGCCCAGGCCGCCGCTCCGGCGGCTGCCCGGAAGGCCGTCGCCGGGCCGGGGGTGCTGGTGATCGCCGGTGCCTTCGGTGAGATCGCCGTGCTGGTGTCGTTCTTCGTCGTGGTGAACGCGCTGGGCTTCGCCCTCCGGCAGCAGCACCGCGAGCTGGCGCTGCTGCGGACGATAGCGGCCACGCCCCGGCAGGCGCGGCGGCTGGTGCGCGGCCAGGTGCTCGCGACGACGCTGCTGGTGGCGGTGCCGGCCTGGGCCCTGGGGGCGGTGTCGGCCCGCTGGTTCCTGGCCGCTTTGCAGCGGCGCGGGATGGCGGCGCCGGGTGTGCGGGTGCCGGGCAGTCCGGTGCCGATACTGGTCGCGGTCGCCGCCGCACTGGTCGTCGGCCTGGTGGCGTCGGCGGTGGCCGCTCGGCGGATCTCGCGGATCGCGCCGGCGGCCGCGCTGACCGCGAGCTCGACCGAGCAGGGGCGGACGGGTGTGCTGCGGCTGCTCGCGGGGGCCGGTGCGCTGGTGGGTGGTGGGCTCCTGCTGCGGCTGGCCGCGACCAGGTCCGCGGAGGATCTGGACAAGGCCGCTCAGGCGGCGCTGCTCGGTTCGCTCGTGCTGCTGGTCGCGGCGGCGCTGCTGGGGCCGCTCATAGCGCGTGTGTTGGTGGCCGTCCTGGGCGCACCGATACGGGTGCTGGTCCCCGGTGCGGGGTGGCTCGCCGATGCGAACATGCGGGGGTACGCGCGGCGGTTGTCGTCCGCCGTGGTGCCGGTCGCCCTGCTGGTCGGGCTTTCGGGCACCATGTCGATCATGACAAGTACCGCCGGGCACGCCGCACGGGCGAGCGCGGGCAGCGTCACCTCCGCGACGGACGTCTGGCTGCGCCAGGCCGAGTTGGGGCTGCTGATCTGCTTTGCGACCGTCTCCACCCTGAACACCCTGGTCGCCGTGACCGCCGAGCGGCGCCGCGAGTTCGCGCTGCTGCGGCTGGTCGGCGCGACGCGTGGGCTGCTGATGCGCATGCTCGGTGCGGAGGCGGTGCTGACGGCGGCGCTGGGCGTGCTGCTGGGCGCGGCGGTGGCGGGGGCGGCGTCGGCGGCGTTCAGCCGGGCGGTGACGGGTTCGGCGGTGCCGTCCGTCCCGGTGGGCGCGTGCGGATGGATCGTGGCGGGCGCGGTGGCGCTCACCGTTCCGGGGATCCTGGTGACGGGTCTGCGGGCGATCGCGGGTCCGGCGACGGAGCTGGCCGGCGGCGGACGTGACTGAGACTTCATCGAGGGAGCGGCGGCCGTACCTCTCCGTGCGCAAGGGCGAATGGGCGTTCGCCGTCCTCGGCCTGCCGCTCGCGCTGCTCGGCAGCCTGTACGCGGTCGCCGTCCTCTACGCGGGGGCGCTGCTGTCGCTCACCGTGCTCGGCCTGCCGTTCGTCGTCGCCGCGCTGCTCGGCGCGCGCGGGATCGGCACACTGCACCGGTGGCTGGTCGGCCGGCTGCTGGGCGCGTACGTCGAGCGGCCGGCCCGGCTGCCGCGGCCCAAGGGCGTGTTCGCCCGCGGCCGGGTCGTGCTGACCGATCCCGTCGCGTGGCGGACGCTGCTCTACCTCGTCCTGCGGCTCCCGGTCGGCACCCTCGGGTTCGCCGCCGCCGTGGGGCTTCCCCTCGCGTGCGGCTGGCTGATCGGCTTCCCGCTCTGGGTGCGTCTCCTGGACGGACCGCACCCGGTCGACTGGCTGGACACGGCGCCGCTGGCCGGCCTGGCCCTCGTCACCACCGTGCCCGCCGCCGTCCGGGCGACGGGCGAGCTGAACCGGTGGCTCGCCCGGCTGCTGCTGGGCCCGGCCCGCGCCCAGCAGCGCGTCCGGGAGCTGGAGAGCGCCCGGGCCGTCCTGCTCGCGGAGAACACCGACCAGCTCCGCCGCCTGGAGCGCGACCTGCACGACGGCACCCAGGCCCGGCTGGTCGCCCTCGCCATCACGCTCTCCCTGGCCGACGACACCCTCACCGGAGCGCCGCCGGACGCCGAACGGCTGCGCACCCTCGTCGACCGCGCCCGCGGCCAGACCGACGACACCATCACCGAGCTGCGCCGCCTCACCCGGGGCATCCACCCGGTGGCCCTGGACGGCGGCCTCGGGGAGGCGCTGCCGGGGCTCACCGCCACCTCGCCCGTGCCGGTCAACGTCAGTCTCGACCTGCGGGAGCGTCCGGCCCCGGCCGTCGAGCGGGCCGTCTACTTCTGCGCCGCCGAGTTGCTCACCAACGTCGCCAAGCACAGCGGCGCGCAGGCGGCCGAGCTCACCGCGCACGCCGCAGACGGCCGGATCCGCCTCATCGTCCGTGACGACGGCCGGGGCGGCGCAGCACTCGGCACCCGACCCGCACCCGGCACCGGACCCGGCGGCGGCACCGCACCTGGCGGTGGCACCGGCCTGACCGGTCTGGCCGAGCGGCTCGCGGCGGTGGACGGCGTCCTGCGCATCGACAGTCCGCCCGGCGGACCGACGGTCGTCACCGCGGAGCTGCCGACGCACCTCTGAACGCCCCTACGAGCTCACCCACCCGACGAACCTCCCAACGAACCTGAAGGAACCATCGTCGCCCCACCGGCAGGTCCGACGGCAGGTCCGACGGCAAAAATCGGTAGGCCGACCCGGCCGGATCTGCCACGATCACCGGATGGGTGCATTGGATGCGGTGGCGGCCAGGGTCGCCGGCGGGGCCACCGTGGAATTCCGGCCGAGCGGCTCGTCGATGGTCCCGCTGATCCGCAGCCGCCAGCTGGTGACCGTCACCCCGGTCGACCCGTCGAAGCTGGAGCCCGGGGACATCGTCCTCGCCCGTGTCGCCGGGACGGTGTACCTGCATCTGGTGTCGTCCCTCGATCCGGCGAAGCGGCGCGTTCAGATCAGCAACAACCGGGGCCGCGTCAACGGTTGGACCGGTCACGACCGCGTGTTCGGCATCTGCGTCGCGGTCGACGGGGTCCCCCGGGCCGGTGCGGCCGACAAGGCGGTCAAGGCCGTCAACTCCCGTTCTCTGCCAGATAGGTGAGGACCGCCTTCACCCGCCGGTTGTCGGCCTCCGTCGCGTGCAGGCCGAACTTGGCGAACACCGCGGCGACGTGCTTCTCCACCGCGCGCTCCGACACCGTCAGGAGTCCGGCGATGGAGCGGTTCGAGTGTCCCTGGGCCATCAGCTCCAGCACCTCGCGCTCGCGCGGGGTCAGGGTGTCCACCCGGCTGCGCTGACCGCCACGAAGGAGCTGGGTGACGACCTCCGGGTCGAGCGCCGTGCCGCCCTCGGCGACCCGGTGCAGCGCGTCCACGAACTCCGAGGTGCGGGCGACGCGTTCCTTCAGGAGGTACCCGACGCCCGCCGAGCCGTCCGCCAGCAGGCGGGCTGCCCAGGCCGCTTCGACGTGCTGGGAGAAGACCAGGATGCCGACCCCCGGCGCCGTCGCGCGGATCTCGACGGCGGCGCGGATGCCCTCGTCGGTGTGGGTGGGCGGCATCCGGACGTCGACGACGGCCACGTCCGGCCGGTGCTCGGCGACGGCGGCCAGCAGCTCGGGTGCCGTCCCGGCGGTGGCGACGACGTCGCAGCCGCGGGCGCCGAGCAGTTCGACCATGCCGTCGCGCAGGACGACGGAGTCCTCGGCCAGGACCACGCGCAGGTGCTTGTTGATCACCCGACCATTATCCGGTCGGCCCGACCCCGCCCGCGCACTCTCCCCGTGGCTCCTTGACCAGGGAGTCGAGTGCCGCTCTGACACCGAGGTCACCGACGTCGACTTCGCGTTCACCGCTGAGGGAGCGTCGTGCCCGCCCGGAGCCGTCCGGGCGGGCACGCGCGTCGGGCGGGTCCGCTCAGCGCGAGCCGCGCCCGTGGAGGAACAGCGCACGGGTCAGGGCCGCCAGGCCCGCCGTGCACAGCAGCGTCCGGAGCATGTTCGTGGCCACCCAGGTGCCCTCGAACTTCTCCCGCACACCGTGGAAGTCCGTGATGTGCGCCGGGTCGCCGGCGGCCGCCAGCTGGTTGTTGAGCGGGATGTTGACACCCATCGTGACCATCAGCGCGGCCACGTACAGGACGGTCGCAGCCGCCGCCCAGAACGCCGCGGTGCGCCGGCCGGCCTTGTACTGGAGGTAGGCGGCGACGCCCGTCGCCACGAAGGCCCCGACGAAGACCAGGCCGAACAGCCCGTTCTCGATCGCCTTGTTGATGTTCTGCATCGCCGTCACGTAGGTACGATCGTCGCCCTTCGCGAGGCCCGGCATCACCGAGACGTCGAAGGCGAAGAACAGGCCCGCCATCAGGCCCATCGCGATGGTCGCCGCCACCAGCACGGGCCCGGCGGCCTTGCCCTGGGCCGCGACGGGGGCGACAGGGGCGCCGTAACCGGCCTGGAAGGTGGAGGGTGGTGCGGTTCGGTTGGTGCTCATCGGTACTCCTTCGGGACGCGGATGGTGCGGTGACCGGTCACAGGACCGGGGCCAGGGTGCGCCGGTAGCGGCGTTCCAGGACGGTGCGGCCCAGCAGCCGCACCGGCGCCGGGATGGTCGCCGCGACGGCGGCCACCGAGGCCGCGTCCGCGCCGTCGAACATCCACGGCTGCAGGTAGGTCATCACCTGGGCGGGGGCGCTCCCGATGATCCGCCGCTCGACCCGGCCGTACTCCGCGACGCCCAGGGCGGCGAGCACCGGGAAGACGACGCGCTCCTCGTGCCGCAGGTGGTCGCGGACCAGGTCGGCGAACTCCTGGGCAGCCTCCGGGAGTTCTTCGATCCGCCCGGTGGTCAGGACGCCCGCCACCCGGCTCATCGAGCGGTCCAGCGCTCCGTGGTCCTGTTCCAGCGCGCCGCTCCCGTCGAAGCCGGGCACGTGCCCGCGCAGGTAGGGCCAGAGGATCTCGTCCTCGCTGTGGTGGTGCCAGTCGATCACCGCGCGCAGCCGGCCGAACCACTCCCCCAACGCCCGCGCGCCGCCGGGCCGTACGCTCCGCGCCGCCGCGCACAGGCGGGCCGCGTCACGCCGCATCGCCACGTGCATCAGGCCGAATCCCCGGACGTGCTCCGGGAGGCCGCCCAGGCCCTGCTCGCTCGACCACACCACGCTCTCGTCTCCAGACATGACGCTCCATCACCTCCGCGATCACACCTACCTGTTGACCTACCCGGCGCTCGTCCCCGACCTCGATGGGAACACACCGGCTCGACGGCGAACCACGCATTTCCACCCCTCCTCAAGCCGCTTTCGAGCGACCGTCGGAAATAGCCACCGAATGCGTACGGAAGAGGCGTTCGGAGAATCAGGACCGGGAATTTCCGTGAAACAGCCGCGCATCAGCCGTGTCCCGGTTCCGCGACACGGCCGCGCCCGCCGCCGTCCGCGCCCGGTAGTCTCGGCCTGCTCTCGATTGGAAGGCATGTCCATGGCCAGGTTGATAGTTCTGCTCATCGCGCTCGCGGTCCTGTTCTCCGTGTTCGGGTTCCAGGGCGGCAACCCCTTCGTCGGCGTGCTGTTCGCCGCCGTGGCGGTCGCCCCGTTCGGCTACCTCGTGTACGCGGTCGTCCGCAGAAGGCGCGGGCCCCTGGACGGGAAGGCCGTCACCCCGGCGCAGCGGCAGCGCCGCACGTGGGCGCTGCGGGTGGTCGCGCTGGCGATGGTGGGGGCGATCGGGTACGGCGGCTACTGGGTGGTCTTCGAACCGCACGCGAGCGACAAGGCGCTGCGGAGCCTGTCGGACTTCGAGTCCGGCTGCGGGGGCTCCTTGGCGCGCAAGTACTTCCCGCAGGCCGCCGAGCACACCGGCCCGGGCCCGCATCCGGTGGCGATGTTCGACATCAGCGAGTCCGGCTCGTCCCACCCCGTCTACCCGTCCCTGGAGGCGCCGGACTACTGGAGCGCGAACAAGCTCGACCCGCACCGCGTGCAGTTGCTCGCGTGCCTGGACGAGCCGGACGAGGGCGACCTCCTGACCACCTGCAAGTTCACGACGGACTCGTTGAAGCTCTACCGGGGCGTCTACAACGTCACCGTCTACGAGGCCCGGACGGGCCGGAAACTCGGCAACGAACGGCTGGTGGGCAGTGCGAAGGCCGCCTGTCCGAGCATGGTCTACCTCGGCAAGAACGTCGACAAGCTCCACACCTCGCCAGAATTCGCGGACTACCAGCAGGTGTTGAAGAAGTACGTCGAGCAGTAGCGGGAAAGGGCGAGGCCCCCGGGGACGGTGCTCCCGGGGGCCTCGTGCTCGATGGAACGCTCCGCGCCTCAGGCGGTCATGGCGGCCAGCACGGTGCGCCAGTCCTCGCCCGGCCCGGGGCGCAGGACGGCGGCGAGGGTATCAGCGCCGTAGTGCCAGGGGCGTCGGAGCTCCCGGTCGGCGTCCGGCCCCGGGGTGACCGTGCTCGCGGACCCCAGCAGGCGGACGAGCTCGGCCGTGAAGTCCGTCCAGGAGAGGTGCCCCGTGACGGCGTTGACGATCCGTCCGGCCGCGGGCGGCTGCTCCACCGCGCACGCGCCGAGCGCCCGGGCGAGGGCGGCCGAGTGGACCCAGCAGGCGCCGGCCCACTCGGGGCCGTCGGGCAGGGTGATCGGTTCGCCCGCCAGGGCGGCCTGGTAGAGGGCGCCAGTGGAGCCCCAGCGGAGCTGGTCGCGCAGCCGCTGGTGCGGGCCCCAGACGATCGGGGCGCGCACGATGCTCGCCGGGCCCCGGCCGGATTCGAGGAGGATCCGCTCGCAGTCGAGCTTGGCCTGCCCGTACGGGGTGAGCCCGGGGCCGGGCTCGGCGCCCTCGGGGACGTCGACGGCCGCGGGCCGGCCGTACGCGTCGATGCTGCTGACGAAGACGAACGGTCCGCCGCGCCAGCCGTCCACGAGGGCGCGCATCGCGGCGACGTCGGTCGCGTGGTCGGTGAAGGTGCACGCGGCGTGGATGACGGCGTCGGCGCCCTCGACGGCCCGCCGGAGGCTGTCGGGGTCGGCGAGGTCACCCTCGGCCACCTCGACGCCGTCGAGGGCCGGGAGGTGGGCCGACTCGGGCCGGACCAGCGCCCGCACCGGGCGGCCCCGGGCCATCAGTTCCTGGAGCACGGCCGCGCCGACCCCGCCGGTGGCGCCGGTGACCAGGACCGTGCCCGCGCGGGCCCGTGTGACGGGGGCGCCGGTGCGGGCGAGGGCGGCGCGGCGCTCGTCGCCACGGGTGGCGAGGAGCCCGGCGAGGGCCCGCGGGGTGCGCTGCTCCAGGATGTCGAGGCCGGTGAGCGGCAGGCCGGTCCGGGTGCGCAGGCGCTCGGCGAGCTGGACGGCGACGAGGGAGTGGCCGCCGAGGGCGAAGAAGTCGCCGTCGGCGGGCGGGACGGTGCCCAGCAGTTCGCCGAAGGCCGTACGGACGGCGGCCAGCGGCCCGGACTCGTCGGCCCCGGGTGCGGGGGGACGGGCCGCGCCGGGCAGGCAGGCGTGGTCCGGCGTGCCGTCGGGAAGGCGGGGCAGTCGGTCCAACAGGACGACGGCGGACGGGAGTTCGTCTGCCCGCACGGCCCGACGCAGGAGCGATTTGAGCTCGGCACCGCTGGGCGCGACCGGTCCGCGCACGACGGCGTAGCCCAGCAGCGGCCCGTCCGCCGACCGGGCGAGCGTCGCCTCGGCGACCCGCGGATCGGCCAACAGTGCGGTGAGCGCCGGGTGTTCGGAGATGGTGAGGCGAGAGCCGGGGAGCTCGTCGACACGGCGCTCCCCGTCCGCGGCGACGGCCGCCAGCAGCTCGGCGAACGCGGCCAGCAGGTGCCCGGCCGTCTCCTCGTCGAGGGCGTCGCGGTCGTGCTGGACCAGGCAGCGCGGCTGCGGGCCGTCCTCGACGAGCAGCGCGAGGCCGAACTTGGCCAGCCCGAGGTCGAGTTCGACGCTCTCGGCGGCGAGGCCGGGCAGCGCGAGCGGCTCGGAGGGGCGGACGACGTCACAGCTGACGGAGAGCAGCGGGGTGCCGTCCGCGCCGCGGGCCGAGGCGCCGAGGCGTTCGAGGACCAGGTCGAACGGGACCTCGTGGTGTTCCTGCGCGTCGAGCAGCGCGCTCCTGACCTGCCCGAGGACCGCCGTGAAAGCCGCGTCCCCCGCGATGTCGGCCCGCAGCGCCAGGGTGTTGACGCTCAGGCCGACGGTGGTGCGCAGGTCGGCGCGGTGGCCGCTGGCGCAGCCGAGGACGAGGTCGCTCTCGCCGGAGGCGTTGCGGAGCGTGGCGAAGGCCGCCGCGAGGACGACGCCGAACAGGGTGGCGCCGTGCCGGGCGCCGAGGCGGCGCAGCGCGTCGACGGTGCCGGGGGCGAGCGGGGCGCTGTGGAGGGCGGCGCGGCGTTCGCGTGCGCCGGGCGGGACGGGCCGCAGGAGCGGCAGCGGGCGGGCGCCGGCCAGGTGGGCGGCGCGGCTGTCCGCGGCGGCGGTGAGCTCGGCGTCGCGGGCGCGTTCGCGGCGGGCGTGCTCGGCGTACGCCGGTCCGGGCGGCGGGAGCTGGGCCGGACGCTGATCGCGCGCGGCCTGGTAGAGGGCGGCGAGTTCGGCGCCGACGATCGGCAGGGAGCCGCCGTCGACGGCGATGTGGTGGATGGTGAGGAGGAAGGTGTGGTCCTCGGGCGCGTGCCGGAGCAGCAGGGCGCGCAGGACCGGCCCGGTGGCGAGGTCGAACGGGCGGGCGGCCTCGGCGGCGAGCAGTCCGGGGGCGTCCGCGTCGGTGGCGTCGACGACCGGGAGCGGCACCGGGGTGGCCGGGAGGGCCTCCTGGTAGGGCTCGTCGCCGCGGCTGCCGTAGTGCGTGCGCAGGACGGCGTGCCGTTCGGTGAGCGCGGTGAGGGCGGCGGCGAGCGCGGCGGGGTCGAGCGGGCCGCGCAGGCGGGTGGCGAGCGGGACGTTGTAGAGGGCGCCGCCCTGGCCGAGGTGGTCCATCAGCCACATCCGCTGCTGCGCGTGCGAGAGCGGGGCGGGGCCGGTGGGGTCCGCCGCCGGGGCGGGCTCGGCGGGGGCGGGACGGGTGCGGCTGCGGGCGCGCCGCAGCAGGTCGGCCTGGTCGACGGCGTTCATCGGTCGGCCCCCTGCGCTTCGGCCCCCTGCGGTTCGGCCCCCTGCACTCCGGCAGCGGCGTCGGCGGCTGCTTCGGCCGCGGCTACGGCTTCCGCGTCGCGCAGGGCCCGTTCGAGGAGTTCGGCCTGGCCCGCGACCGTGGGGTCGGCCAGGAAGGCGGCGAGCGAGAGCTCGACGCCGATGTCCCCGCTGAGGTCGTCGACGACCCACATGGCGAGCAGCGAGTGGCCGCCCTCGGCGAGGAAGTCGGCGGTCGGCGAGGTCACCCGGCGGCCGAGGGCCCGCTCCCAGGCCCCGGCGACGACCTGTTGGATCGGCGTCAGCTCGACGGCCTCCCCAGTGACGGCGGCCCCTGTGGCGGCCTCCCCCGCGGCCGACGCCGTCCCACCGTCGGCGGGCGCGGACTCGGCGAGCGCCCGGCGGTCGACCTTGCCGGTGCCGGTCAGCGGGAGGGCGTCCAGGACGGCCCACGCGGTGGGCACCAGGTGGGACGGCAGCCGCTCGGCGAGCCGGGCGCGCAGCGTCTCGGCCTGCGGCCGCGTGCCCTCGGCGGGCACGACGCACGCGGTGAGCGCCGCCTCCGGCCGGCCGGCCCCGCGCACGACCACGGCGGCCTCGGCGACCTCGGGGAACTGCAGCAGCGCGTGCTCGACCTCCTCCGGCTCGATCCGGAAGCCGCGCACCTTGACCTGGTGGTCGACGCGGCCGTGGAACTCCAGGACGCCGTCCGGGCGGCGGGCCGCGAGGTCGCCGCTGCGGTAGGCGCGCCCGACGCCGGGCAGTTCGCGGAAGCGCTCGGCGGTGAGCTCGGGCCGGTCGAGGTAGCCGTCGGCGACGCGGGCGCCGGCGATCCACAGCTCGCCGACGGTGCCGGCCGGCGCGGGGGCGAGGTCCTCGTCGAGGACGAGCACGCGGGCGCCGCCGGTGGCGCGGCCGATGGGCACCGGGCCGGCGCAATCGGCCGGGTCGACGCGGTGCAGGGTGGTGAAGGTGGTCCCCTCGGTGGGCCCGTAGCCGTTGACGAGCTCCAGCCACGGGAACGCGCGCAGCACGGCGGCGGAGTGGTCGGGCGAGAGTGCTTCGCCGCCGACGGCGAGGGTGCGCACGACGCCGAAGATCCGGGACTGGCGGGCCGCGAGGTGGTGGAAGAGCGCGGTGGTGAGGACGAGCACGGTGACGCCGAACCGTTCGATGTCGGCGGCGAGTTCCTCGGAGGTGGGCCGGTCGGCGGGCGAGACGGCGACGGCGGCGCCGTTCGCGAGCGGCGCCCACAGCTCGAAGGTGGAGGCGTCGAAGGTGACGGCCGAGTGGAACAGGACGCGGTCGCGCGGCCCGACCCGGATCCCGTCGGGCGCGGTGACGAGGTCGGCGATGCCGCCGTGCGGGATCCGGACGCCCTTGGGGCGGCCGGTGGAGCCGGAGGTGAAGAGCACGAGGGCGGTGGCGGCCGGGCCCGTGGTGGGCAGGGCCCGGGTGGCCGGCTCCTCGTCGGTGCCGCGCTCGCCGAGGACGAGGGTGCGGTCGTCGGACAGGCCGGCCTCGGCGAGCAGGGCCTTGTCGCCGAGGGTGAGCTCGACGCCGGCGTCGGCGATCATGTCGGCGATGCGCGGGCGCGGGTAGGCGGGGTCGAGCGGGACGACATGGCCGCCGGCCTGCCAGACGGCGAGCTGGGCGACGACGAGGCGGGTGGAGCGGGCGCAGAGCAGGCCGACGGCGCGGCCGGGGCCGATCCCGCGGGCGGCCAGCACGGTGGCCAGCTTCCGGGCGGCGTCGGCGAGTTCGCGGTAGGTCAGGACGGTGGTGCCGTCGGTCACGGCGAGCGCGTGCGGGCGCTCGGCGGCGTGCCGGGCGATGAGGGCCGGGACGGTGTCCGCAGCAGGCATGACGTGGTTCCCTTCCGGGCGCCCCGGCGGCTGGCCGGGGCGCCCTGGGTCAAGGCTTCGAGGACACGGTCAGGCGGTGGCGCCGGCGCCGGTGCGCCGTTCGTCCACGAGCCGGGCGACGGCGCGCAGGTCGGGCTGGCGCAGCAGTGCGGCGGCGCGCAGCCGCACGTCGTACTCGTCCTCCAGCGCGGCCAGCAGGCGGGCGGCGGCGAGGGAGTTGCCGCCGGCCTCCAGGAAGTTGTCGTGCGGTCCGAGGTCGGCGCGGCCGAGGAGGTCGCGGGAGAGCCGCAGGACGGTGCGTTCCGTGTCGGTGGCGCCTTCCGCGGCCGTCACACCGTTCTCAAGGGATTCGGCGGCCAGCAGCGCGGCGCGGTCGACCTTGCCGTTGGCGTCCAGGGGGAAGGCGTCGACGAGCCGGACGACCGAGGGCACGGCCTGTTCGGGCAGCCACGGGCGGACGGCCTCGATCAGGCCGGCGGCCTCGGGCAGTTCGGTGGAGGCGGCCTGGACGAAGGCGAGCAGCCGGTAGCCGCCCGCCGCGGCCGGTGCGGCGGCGACGACGGCGCGGCGCACCCGCTCGTCGCGCTCGAACGCGGCCTCGACCTCGGCGGGCTCGATCCGCACGCCGCTGACCTTGACCTGGTCGTCGAGCCGGCCGAGGAATTCCAGCACGCCGTCGGCGCGCATCAGGACGCGGTCGCCGGTGCGGTAGACCCGGTCGCTGCCCTCGACGGCCTCGGGCGCGCCGACGAAGCGGCGGGCGGTGAGTTCGGGGTCGAGGTAGCCGGCGGC